>JAJYPG010000225.1 GCA_021795535.1 Planctomycetota bacterium | reverse complement strand
TACCGGAGGCAACAGTTATTTGAATGTCTGGAACTATAACTGGGCCGGCTGGTACTTTTACTGGCCTAACCAGCCCGGCGGGAATTGACGCGTACGTGGCGTTACCGCCGATCTACACGATTCAGTTAAAGCAACAACTGCCAACCGCTGCCGGTTTTTATTAGCTGCACCTTAACCGCCGCCGCATATACACTGTGGCTGGCGGACACAAGCGATCCGGCCAAAGCCAGAATAGTTGCAACCGCGGAAATGCGTACGTGCCGAATGTGAATCTCCCTCATGCGTTTTCCTTTTCATGTTGCACCGTGGTTGCTGGTGAAATATAAACTCATCGCCGTACGAGTCGTTTGCATCAATCTCTCCGATTGCCTGACCGTCTAACAGCCATTGCAACTGTTGCATAAACTGATATTACATTTTGCAATGTCCGTTGTTAATGGCCACGCACGGTCGTAGGGCGAACTTTACAAGCAACATTCAAGACCGCGACGCGGCTGTAAAACAAAGTCGCAATGCCTCCATGCAACGCGCGGCGCCGGAAGGATCACAACCACAAACCAAATTAACCCTTTCTGTAAAACCTGTCCGTAGCTTGCATCAAGCAATGAGGGTGTGTTACTCTTCCAATGAAGGTTGGTGTAGATCAATTAATTAAGCTCGTTGAAATGGAAGAATATAATGACGCCGATCGCTGACGAAAAATACCTCACGATTATTACCGATGCGCTTTCGGTCTGTCTACAATATCGTCCAAAATTCGGGCAACGCAAACAGTTGGGGCTCTCACTAAGCGAGTTCCAATCTCTCTACGACGCGGATCCATTTTATTCATGGTTTGGCTTAGGTTCGCCCCTGATGTATGCCGCACACAAAGCTGCGGGCGGCATGACCTCAGTCTATCGCCAGATTGGTGTCGGCTGCGAGCGACTTGTATTGGAAATCGTAAAGGACCAATTGGGCCTAAGTGAACAGGACGTTGGTTGGTCCTACACAATCAAATTAAGTCGTAAACGCGAGCAACGGCTTTCCCTTGACGGCCGAATTTCTATCGAAACGATTGGAAAGAGTGAGGCGGGCCAGCGGGTCTCGGAATGGCTAAAATTGTCCGCTGATGATCTCAAGCTTCCGAAAGAAAGCAGGGCAGGGCTTCAGGGAGCAGTTTTCGAGATACGCCAAGGATATAAAAGCAAGGATAGCAAGAGGCAGAACGCCGATGTGGCCAACGCCTCCAATGCATACGCCCACCGTTATATTCCAGTGGTTTTGTTATTATCCTCCCAGATTAATGAAGATATCGCCGAGCGGTACGGGCGAGCGCGATGGCTCCTGCTACGGGGTACAACGGACGGATCTACCCTTGAGAGTTCTTATGTTTTCATGAGGGAGGTCGTCGGCTATGACTTGGCCGATTTCTTCCGGCGCAATTCCGAAACGCTCAGAGATAAGATCGAAAGTGTATTAAGGAAACTACTTGGTGAAACCTAGCTGCCAACAACTTTTATTTTCCAATGATACAGTCCACGCCAAGCCGCGCACCGGACGGCGGGAATCGTTGACCTTTAAGGCCAACCGTAATCTTGGGCGGCACGGCTGGCTGCGACTGACACCGGCCTACTCGCGGCATCTGGTGGAAAGGCTCGTTGAACCGCTGACATCAATCGACTGGGTTCTTGACCCATTTTGTGGCACCGGCACAACCGCCCTGACGTGCGCGGAAAATGACATCCGCTGTGATACCGTCGATGTCAATCCGTTCCTGATATGGCTGGCCAACGCCAAGTTCGCTACCTATCTGCCGTCCGACCTCAAAGCCGCAACCACATTTGGTGAACACCTAATTCTCACCGGCGGCGACGGCGCAGAATGGTGCCCGCCTATTAAGGACATCCAAAAGTGGTGGTCGGCAGGAGATTTAAGCTCGTTGGCATATCTATTGACCTCCATAAAACGTGCGGCGATCTCCGAACCGACGCGAAATCTTCTTTTTTCCGCTTTTTGCCGCACCGCAATTGAGACTGCGGCGGTGTCATTTAGCCACCAGTCCATGTCTTTCAAGGTTCAAACCGGACAACAGAGCCTTACGGAATGGGATAATCCGACTAATCTGAAAAACCTCTTTACAAAAAGACTTTCCGAAATTGTCAAAGCAGCAGAGGCGCCGATCGGTGCTGGCCTGGCAAAAGCCGTTTTGGGGGATTCGCGCACACTCGATACGCTGCCGAAGGTCAAATATTCCTGCGTGATCACTTCACCACCTTACCCCAACCGTATGAGTTATATCCGCGAACTTCGCCCTTACATGTATTGGCTGGGTTTTTTGTGCGACGGGCGTCAGGCTGGTGAACTGGACTGGAAAGCCATCGGTGGCACGTGGGGTTGCGCGACCAGCAACCTGACACGCTGGCAGCCAGACAACACCGCGAGTGTTCCCGGGGACGGCTTTACCACAATGATTAATAGGATTGGCGACCGCAGCCGAATATTATCCCTGTACGTCCACAAGTACTTTGAAGATTGTGTATTGCACTTCCGCGCCCTGACGCGGGTACTCCAAGAGGGGGCGAAAGTGTATTACATTGTCGGGAATTCTCGCTTCTATGACGTGATGGTTCCAACGGAGCGGATATATCATGATATCATGATCAACGGTGGATTCCATAACGTAGCTGTGGAGAATATTCGAAAACGCAGTTCCAAGAAAGAACTCTTTGAATTCGTCGTCAGCGGAACCTTCGGGTCCGCCAGCCTAATGCCCCGTGCTGCCGAAGCCGCCGGTGCCGCGGGAGGTTGATGACAGGTGTTCGGGAGAATCCACCTGCTTCCATGCGGCGCGCGTAACCGGGGCGATAACCATCTGCGCGATGCGCATGCCGCGCGTGATTGTAAATGGATCGGAACCGAGGTTAATCATAATGATTTTTAATTCACCCCGGTAATCCGCATCAATGGTACCGGGTGAATTCGGCAGCGTGATCCCATTTTTCAACGCCAAACCTGACCGCGGGCGGATCTGCGCCTCATGTCCGTCGGGAATCGCCATGACAAAACCGCACGGAATCAACACCCGCTCCAGCGGCGCAATCGCCACCGGCTCAATCACCGCCGCCTGTAAATCCATGCCCGCACTATGCAGCGTCTGATACGATGGTGTGTCCAATCCACGGCCATGCGGGAGCCACGCTATTTCAATGATTGCATGACTATTCACTTACCAACTCCTGTCATTAAACCGCACGACCTGCGGATGAAGTTATTTCAGCAACGCCACCCAGCGGGAAAACACCTCACCCCCGATGCGTTCCAGCTCTGCGCCATATATGGGCCACTGATGTAAAATATCCCCTCCGGATACACCCGCCTGATCTAACTCGGCGCGAAATTCTTTGACCATGCGATCAATCTGCGGGTAGGTCAATTCCAGATGGCAAAGCAGACCATACGCACTTTTGCCATAACGAAAGGCCTGTAGAGCCGTCATATCTGATCGCAGCAAAGGCACCGCCCCGGCAGGCACGTCAAAAATATCGCCGTGCCAGTGCATGGCCATCAATGAATCCGGCAGCGCGTCAAAAAGCGCATCGCGTCTGGCGGCAGGTAACTTGGAAATCGCATGCCAGCCAATTTCTTTCCGCGGCCCGAGAAATACCTTCGCCCCAAGGGCCGCCGCCAGCAATTGGCTGCCCAGACAAACACCCAAGATCGGCTTGTTGCGCTCCAACGCCTGTTTAATCAGTCGCAGCTCATCATGGATAAATGTATACGTCGCTTGTTCATACACGCTCATCGGGCCACCCATGACAATCAGACCCGCATAGGAATCCATGTCATCGGGCACACTTTGGCCGGCAAATAATTCAAGCGTAACGCTGCCGCGGTTCGCCCGCTTTAAAGCAGCCGCGATATTTCCCGGATGCTCACACGCCGCGTGCTGAAGAATCAGTATTTCGCCGTTCACAAACGCCCCAAATGCTCTTATCGTGCCCCAGCCACGACGGGTTCGAGCGTGTGCTGCACGGCTGAAACATTGCACTCCAGATGCGGCAGCGGATACTGCCGGGTGAATTCTGAAATTTCACCACGAATGCGCCCCAATGTCTTTTCTTCGCCGGCGCTGGAAGCCGCACGAT
>JAJYPG010000224.1 GCA_021795535.1 Planctomycetota bacterium | reverse complement strand
CGTTGTTTTGATAGGTTGAAAAGGGGAGGGCGTCATGGAGGGGCAGACTGCGTAAATTCAATGCGGCAAGATGCGAAAGAATAAGGGGGAGGGCGGCAATCGTTTGCCGTTGGGATAGATGTATTCTGGCCGGCTCCAGGCCATCATGCAGTGTGATGATGTTACCGGGGCGAATGCGGCGATTGATATATTTTGCGATGGTGGCGGGGGGGATGGAAAGCGTGTCAAAACCGCGCTGTTGCCATGCTATATAGTGCAGGCCCAATGCACGCACGGCCCTGGCCTGTGCGGGTGTTTTAAGCCCCATGGGGGAGCGGAACAACGCGGGGAGTTTGCCTGTGGCGGCAAGAATAATGTCTTGTGTCCGGGCCAATTGTTGTTGCCAATATCCCACTCCGTGCAAAATTCCGGTGTGATGATGATTCAGGGTGTGATTGCCTACGGCGTGGCCGCGGACGACAATCTCGCGGGCTAATTGTTCCTCCGCCCGCACATTGACGCCAATAAGAAAAAAGGTGGCCTTGGCGGAAAATCGGTCCAGAATATCGAGAATCGCCGGTGTAAATTGCGGGGAAGGGCCATCATCAAAAGTTAAAGCGACGGACCCGGCTGTGGGTATACGGCTGGTAACCGGTGCGAATATCTGGCTGTTGCAGTAGAGAACGCTGTAACCCAGCGTCGCGGCGCCGGCGGCCAAAATTGCGGTGCCGCCAACCCATGGATGGGCAAACCATGCGGAGAGGTTATCAAGAGTTGGCTGCGGCAATGGGTGCCTCCTTTTTAGCGCAAGTTGCCAACGCGAAGTTCCGGGGATTAAAGACCATGGAGATGGAGAAAATACCATCGCCCGGACGCATCCGTAGTTTCCGCGGCAGCCCCGTTCCGGTCTGGCTCGTCCGTCGTTTAGAGTTGATTGGAAGCATGGTATGCTCGAATGCCGTCCAACAGGCCGCAGGTGGGGGCATAACCGAGTATGGCCCGCGTCCGCGAAATATCGGCTTCGGTGTGGGTTTGGAAAAAACTATAGGGGTTTTCAAAGTAGTCCGGTTCAAGGTTCGTATGAAGAACGGCATTCAGCGCGGCAATGATCGCATTGAATGATTCCGATTCGCCGCTTCCCACATTGAAAACACCGTGGGTGTCGGTATTCATCGCCTTGAGGTTGGCATTTATGACATCGCCGATCCAGACAAAATCCCGTCGTTGATTGCCATCGCGAAAAATGCGTGGCCGCTTGCCGGCTTTCATCTGCCGTGCCAGTTGGTGGATCATGGAGGCGAATTTTCCTTTGTGTGCCTCGCCCGGACCATACACGTTGAAATAGCGCAGGCCGATGATTGGCAAATGTGTTTCTTCATGCCACCGTGCGGCCAGATGTTCCATGGCCAGCTTGGAATAGCCGTAGACATTCAGTGGCTGGGGTTCCATGGCTTCGCGCATGGGAGCGGGCAGGTTGCCGTAGACCGCGGCGGATGACGCCCAGACCACCCGCGCGCCAAATTCAGCCGCCCAGGAAAGAACATTACGGAACCCCTCCACATTGTTTTGCATCATCTGGAGTTGGTCGGTAACTGTGGTATCGGTGATGGAGGCCTGATGGAAGATCGCATCAAATCGATCCGCTGGTTTTTGTGTGCATCCCGCCGAGATAACATCGCCGGAAAATTTCACAAGATTGCGGAAATCTCCGGAGGAAAAGTTATCCAGAATGGTAACCTGGTGCCCGGCTGTTACCAGGTGCTTTGCCAGGTTGGACCCAATGAATCCCGCACCGCCTGTGACCAATATCCGCATGGTTTCTCCTGATAAAAGTGTCGCGTCAATTCCAATTCCGCCGTCCTGATGGTCATCGGGATCGCGGCGTTTATCCACGCCTCCGGGCGGCGGGCTGCTGCTGTGTCATACAGTGTAACGTACCTAGGCCCCAAACCAAGTCGCGACAATAAATTGGAATAATGGGGCGGGGGGCAAAGGCCTGCTCAATTATTTTCAATGCGGGCAAGTCCGCCGGGTCATTGAATACGGGAACCAGTACGCCCGCATTGCAGATATAAAAATTCGCATAGCTGGCGGGCAGCCGCTGGTTTTCAAATATCACCGGCTTGGGCATGGGCAGTTCGACAATGGAAAACTGTTTTCCGTGCGTGTCGCGCATGGCGGTGAGACGCCGCAGATTTTCCCGGAGCGGCTTATGGTTTGGGTCGCGACGGTTGGGTTCTGTGCAGGCCAGAATAAGGTTTGGTGCAGCGAAGCGGGCGGTATCGTCAATGTGGCCATGGGTATCGTCGCCGGCGATGCCGCGATCCAGCCAGAGGACTTTTGTAATGCCCAGGTAATCGGTTAAAAATCGTTCAACCATCGGCTTGGAAAATCCCGGGTTTCTCCGCTGAACGCGCGATAGCAGACATTCTTCCGTGGTAAGCAGGCAGCCCTCGCCATTGACATCAATACTGCCGCCTTCCAGAACGAGCCGCTGGATTTGTCCCGTCTGGTCCGGTTCGGCGGGTTGCCAGAGCGGTACGTTGAGCACTCTTGCGGCAAGTGGCGGGAGGCGTTCATCCCTGAGGTAATTGGGATATTTGGCCCAGCCATTGAACTGCCAGCCAATGGTGGCCAGTGGGTCTTTGGCGGCCACGCGGCGGACGAAAATGGGGCCCGAATCGCGCGTCCATATCCGATCGGTTTTCTGGATGTGAAACGTTACATTGGAGAGTTTCACATCAGATTTATTCAGAATGTTCATCACGGTTTTTTTTGCCGCTGGCGTTTGCACCAGAAGGTCTACACGTTCGGCGGAGGCGATATGCCGCAGAATGTCCGCGATGATCCAGGGAATGGGCGGGAATTTTCCCGGCCAGTCTTCCTTGTTGTGTGGCCACGCGAGCCAGGTGGCGTCATGATGGTCCCATTCCGGCGGCATGGTGTAGCCAAGGTCGCGGGGAACGGGGCGGACGGATTTAATCAAATTGTTGGACATAAATAGATGTCTCTTGACATTACAGACAACATTCAGGCAAACCGGATCGCGTGCGACAAATAATTATTTGTCGCCAAAACGCTTGAGAATCGGCCCATAAGCATCGACCCTCCGGTCGCGCAGGAAGGGCCAGTTCCGCCGCACCGTTTCCAGGTGCCGGGGGTCAACCACCGCGGTTAAAATTTCCTCCTGGTCTTGCGAGGCTTTGGCGATGAACCGTCCGAAAGGATCCGCGATGAAGGAATTGCCAAAAAATTCCAGGCCGCCGTCCGCGGGACCCTCATGTCCGATGCGGTTGGCGGCCGCAACATAAACGCCGTTGGCAATGGCGTGTGAGCGTTGAATGGTCTGCCAGGCATCAACCTGGGCGTCGCCAAATTTCGCCTTTTCCGCCGGATGCCAGCCAATGGCGGTGGGATAGAACAGCAGACTCACATCCTGTAATGCGGTTAGGCGGGCCGCTTCGGGAAACCACTGGTCCCAGCAGATTAAAACGCCGATGCGTCCGAACCGCGTGGCGAAGGCTTTGAAGCCCAGATCGCCGGGGGTGAAGTAATATTTTTCATAAAACAGCGGATCGTCCGGAATGTGCATCTTGCGGTAGACGCCCATAAGCGAGCCATCGGCATCCAGCACGGCGGCGGTATTGTGATACAGCCCGGCGGCGCGGCGTTCAAACAGCGAAACCACAATCACCACCCCCAGTTCTTTGGCGAGTTTGCCAAAGAGTTCGGTGCTGGGGCCGGGAATTTCCTCCGCCAGATCAAACAATTCCGTGTCTTCCCGTTGACAGAAATATTCGCTGCGGAAAAGTTCCTGGGTGCAGATAACCTGTGCGCCCTGGCGGGCGGACTGGCGAATTCGTTCGGCCATTTTTTCACGGTTGGCATGGACATCCGCACAGCAGCGCATTTGTATGATGCCGGCTCTGAATTCTGTTGTTGTCGCCATGTGACGCTCCTGCTTCCATTCCGTCAGCCGCTATGGCCGCCGAATTTTTGAAACGAAAGAAGTATATCCGTTTGCCCGGCTTTTGTCTGATGATTGAAAGAGCGTGCCTTACGGGGGGTCTGCCAATTTTTCTGGCGGTGGGTAAAATAGCTGATTAGTGGCCCAATGAGCGTTCATTGGGCGAATGTTTATGGATAAGCAAAGGAGAAGCCATGGAT
>JAJYPG010000223.1 GCA_021795535.1 Planctomycetota bacterium | reverse complement strand
CACGTGACATTTTAGTTGAGGCTTCGCCGCGCTGGGGATTTTTTGATCTTTGACACGAAGCGCCCAGCCCATTATAAACTCGGAAAAACATCTTTCATAAAGTTCCATTGGTCGGTGGGAAGAACAACCGTCCAGGCTCGTCATACGATTGATAACCGCAATTTTTTCGGATATACCAAATGGCATCTGACGGTTCCCATAATGGTCGTCTTTCAAGGAGATCGCATGTCGGCTCTGATTGTTATACCCGCTCGCTATGATTCCACACGTCTGCCGGGCAAACCACTGCTTAAAAAAACCGGCAAGTTTCTTATTCAGCATGTTTATGAACAGGTGGTCAGGGCCAAACGCGCCAAGGCAGTGGTGGTGGCAACGGACGATCAGCGTATTGCCGACGCGGTGCGCAGCTTCAAGGGCGTTGCCGTGCTGACACGGCGCGAGCATCAATCGGGAACGGATCGCATTGCCGAGGTTGCTTCGCATTCTGAATTCCAAAGTTTTCAAACCATTGTGAATGTCCAGGGCGATGAGCCGGAAATTGATCCTTCGCTCATTGACGACCTGATTCGCCTGGTGGAACTGGGGGGAGTGCAGATGACCACAGCGGCGGCACCATTTGAAAACGCTTCGGAAATAGCCAATTCAGACGTTGTGAAGGTAGTGACGGATCAACGCCGGTTCGCACTGTATTTTTCACGCAGCGTAATCCCGTTTGATCGCGATGGCCTCACGCGTCACGCCAGCGCGCTGGAACTCACAGGGCTGTACCGTAAACATCTGGGTATTTATGCGTACAATCGGGCATTTTTGCTGGAATTTTGTGCCTCAGGCCCCTGCGAACTGGAGAAGCTGGAAAAACTCGAACAATTGCGGGCCTTGTATCTTGGGGCGCGCATTCTGGTGCAGGATACTCCCATGGCACACCACGGCATTGACACACTTGAGGACTATCAGGCCTTCCGCCAGCGGCTGGATTCGACCGGAGGCTGATTCTGATCACACCCATCCATAGCCTCTGGTGAATCACAAGCGAAGCATGAAATGCACGAAAATGGAAGTGTGACAATATACATCCACCCCATGCAGGCACGGGTCCCGATTCTTCAGGACGAATCCATGGCACGCCAAAAGTGTCAGGCAACCATGATATCATTCTTTTTGTCTTGACACTTGACATTATGGATTTTTTGGAGGATACTTAATACATGACTACATTTACTAAATCCAGCAAGAAACAACGGGGCATCAGTGGTATTGTCCGCAGTCGCATTGAAAACGGTGGTGAACGACTTTGGCGGCTAAACGACTTCCGCGAGTTTTCGTTCGTCGCAGTCGCCCAGGCACTCTCGCGGCTTACGCGTGCCGGGGAGATTGAACGAATCAAAACCGGCGTTTATTACCGGGCAAAACCAGGGTCCGCCGGTAAAAGTCGGAAAATTCTCGCGGCTATCGAGAAAATCATAGCGCAACCCAAGCCGTCCTTTGTGGCCGGAGTTCCCGCCGCCATATTACTGGGATTCACCGATACAAACACACTAGGCGGGAGAATGACACCGACGCGGCGAAAGCGGATTGGTCCGGACAGCGTGATATATGAAGATCGACCACCCTCGTGGACAAAACTATCAGAAACGGACACGGCGCTTCTCGGTTTTCTGCGCCGGTGGGGAGCCTCAAGTGAACTTTCAGCGGCGGAAACCATTCGCCGAACCTTGGCATTATTAGCCCAGGATGGACGTTATGAGCGTCTGGTGCAAGTGGCTGATACGGAGCCACCGCGCGTCCGGGCCATGCTGGGAGCCTTGGGCGAAGAACTTCATTGCAAACCGCAAATACTGCAACAATTGCGCCGCTCCTTGAATCCCATTTGTACATTTGATTTCGGTCTATTTGTCAGATTACCCAAAGCCAGGGACTGGCAGGCGAGAAAACGCCGTTGACATATACCACCCGCCACCTCATACGGCGGGCGCCGCGGAGGCGACTTCACGGCGGGCTCGGGCGGCAAAAAGAGCGGAACCGGGGCCGGTACACTGTATGCGGAACTGGGGAAAACTGTCCTGCAATTCCTGAAGTACCGATGCAGTAAGATTCACTTTCTGGCGCAAATCCACCAGCACACGCATGGGTGGCGTGCTGGTTTGATCGACAAGTTTCAGCCGCACGCCGACGCGCTGGCCGGGATGCTTGTGTAAAAGACCTGAGAGTTTATCAACGGCGGCTTCATCCAGTGCGGCGGCGGGACCGGTCAGAACCAGATCGTGAGCGAGTTTTTCCATTACCTGGGGTGGCGAGAAAAAATCGCCCGCTTGAAAACTTGGTTCCTCGCGCGAACGGTTCACGCGGCCACGGATAAACACAATGGCTTCCGCCTGTATCAAAGAGGCAAACCGCTGGTATTCATTGCCGTAAACGAGCACCTTCATGGTGCCGCGCAGGTCTTCAACAACCAGTGTGGCCCACTTTTGGCCGGCACTTTGTCCGCTGCGGGCAATGCGGACATCCACCTTGGAGATCAGGCCGCCAATAATGCCTTCCTTTTTATCCGCGGCGGCAAGCAGACTCTGACTATCGAGCGTGGTGAAATGGGGCAGAATGTTATCTACCGTACGCAACGGATGGCTGGTGACATAAAAGCCCAGGACGGCTTTTTCCTGCGACATTTTTTCACTTTGTGACCACTCGGTAACCGCGGGCAGTTTGTACTCCGCCGGTGCGGCCCCGCTGGCGGTCCCCCCGCCACCAAAAAGATTTTCCTGACCGGCGCGGCGGGCTTCCTGTGCGGAACCGCCGGTGCTGACGGAATGTTCCACCGCGGCAAAGGCGGCGGCACGGATGGGGTGCAGAGAATCAAAGGCACCGCACTTAATCAGCGACTCCAATACAGACTTGTTCACGCAACGCAAATCCACACGTTCGCAGAAATCATAAAGGCTGGTAAAGGCGCGGTGCATTCCCTGTTTGTCCTGACGGGCGTCGATGATGGCCTGCACCGCCTTTTCACCCACACCCTTAACCGCGGCCAGACCAAAGCGAATGGTGCCCCGCACCACGCCAAAATCGGCGATACTGCTGTTGACATCAGGTGGAAGGATTTGGATGCCCACGCGGCCATCGGGACGATGGATATAGCGACATTCTTCGATATATTCAATGGTTTTGCTCTGGTCGCCCATTTCAAAGGTAAGCAGTGCCGCCATGTACTGCAGGGGGAAATAGGTTTTCAGATAGGCGGTTTGAAAAGCGACAATGGCGTAGCGAGTGGAGTGGCTTTTGTTGAAACCATAGGCACCAAATTTTTCAATAAGAGCGAAAATGGATTCGGCCTGCTCCGGTTTGATGCCATTTTCCTGGGCACCTTTTAGAAAATACTGTTTTTCCGCGGCAATCACGTCGGTATGTTTTTTACTGATGGCTTTGATGATTTTATAGGCTCTGGCCAGCGGAATATTGCCCAACTGGTTGAAAATGCGCATCACCTGTTCCTGATACACCATGATGCCATAGGTTTCCGCGAGCAGCTTGTCGATAAGGGGGTGGACCTGCGGCACTTTCTGCCGACCATGCTTACGGTCGCAGTAGTCGGGAATAAGGTCCATGGGACCGGGACGGTAAAGGGCATTGGCGGCGATAAGGTCTTCAATGCGGTCGGGCTTCATGCGGATCAGCAGTTCGCGCATACCCGGAGATTCAAACTGAAACACACCCTTGGTCTGGCCCTTCTGAAAAATACCGCGATAGACACTCTGGTCGGTCAGGTCGGCTTTTTCCAGGTCTATGCGTCCGGAACGGTCAGCGACGGTGGGATGAGCCAGATCAATCACATTGCCATCGGTGCCGATGGTTTTGCGCGGCGGCAGGCCGTTGGGATGATCTTTTTCGATGAGTTCCAGTGCCCGCTCCACAATAGTGAGGGTGCGCAGGCCCAGGAAGTCCATTTTCAGAAGGCCGGCCTTTGCACAGGTGGGACCGTCCTATTGGCTCATAATGTCGTCACCATTTTTAAAAAGGGGGACAACCTCATCAATGGGCTTATCACAAACAATGACACCTGCGGCGTGCATGCCGGCGTTGCGGCAAAGGCCTTCCAGGCGGCGGGCAACATCAAAGAGGCGGGTAACGTTCGGGTCTTCACGATAAAGCTTCTTCAGGTC
>JAJYPG010000222.1 GCA_021795535.1 Planctomycetota bacterium | reverse complement strand
GCATGGGGCCGACATTCTGCGGCTGTGGGTGGCCAGTGTCGATTATCAAAATGACATGCCCTGCTCGCGTGAACTTTTCACCCGCACCGGCGAGGCGTACCGCAAAATTCGCAACACCATCCGCTACCTGATGGGGAATTTATATGATTTTAATATACTTGAACATTCAACCGCATCTGATGGTGCATCCATAGATACCTGGATGCTAGGCCGGCTGTCCGCAGTTGAAGCCCAAGTCCGCCACGCCTACGACACCTACGAATTTCACCGCGTATTCCGCACCGTATATGAATTCTGCAATGTGGATATTTCCGCGGTTTATGCCAAGGCCATAAAAGACCGACTTTATTGCGAACTGCCCAATTCACCACGCCGGCGGGCGTCGCAAACGGTCTGTCATCTTATGTTGACTCATCTCATTGAAATGGTTGCGCCGGTTCTCTGTTTTACCTCCGATGAAGCATGGCAGGCCGCGCTGCAGCTTCCGGGCATGAAGGAGCGTTTCACCGGTCATATTCATGAACAGATTCTTTCTTCGCCAATTCCCACACCCGAAGCCTCCGTCCTTGCCTCTTGGGAAGTGCTTATGCCGCTCATAAACAGTGGCCTGAAACAACTCGATGAGCTTAAACGATCCGTTGGGCTGGGTAATGCCCTGGACGCCATGGCTGTGCTGGTGGTTCCGCAGGCGCACCCGCTTTCGGCAATGATGGATTCCTATGGTCCTGAGGTAGAGGATGCCCTGGGCGTGGGCTTCCATCGTGTGGAGCATGGCGACCTCTGGAACATAACCATCCATGATACGCGGCAACGCTTCGCGAGTTGTGCCCGATCATGGAAACGCCGGCCCGATGTTGGATATGATAACCTGTATCCATATCTTTCCGCACGCGATGCGCGTGTGGTGCGGGCATTAATGGACAGTAATAAACCATGAACAAAGAATGAGGCCGGTGTGTCTTTTTTTATCGCGAATCCAGAAAGCATAAGCAGCGCCCGCGGACATGAACCGCCAGACGCCTCAAAAACGTCCCGGTACGGATCAAGAACGCGAGGAGCATAACCCATGCGAGCACGCAGGGGTTATCCCAGCGGAGTGGTCTCACTGGCATGCCGCGCGTCCGCAAGGATCAAATCCCTGTGCCACCCGCCAGGATTGCATTTGCCACGCCACCGAGCGACAATTCCTACATGGACCTGAGCGACTTTATTTCCCGCCGACAACCTCTTTGGCAGCGTCTTACACAACTGCTTGATTTCGCCAATCAAAATGGGACATCGGCCATGGCCCCGGCGGAAATAGAGGAAATGTTTTCGCTGTACCGGCGGACCTCCAGCGATTTAAGCCTGCTGCAAACACGCGGCGGGAGTCCGGCGCTGACCGATTATCTGGAGGCACTCGTGGCGCGAGCGTATCAGCAAGTCACCGCGCCAAAAGGGGGAAATTTCTTCCGCGGCTGGTGGCGCATATTGCGCTACGACTTTCCCCTTACAGTCCGACGCCAATGGGCCTTGGTTCTGTTGGCCACGCTGGTCATGCTGGCGGGAATCAGCGTAAGTTACGCCATAACCCTCCGGCATCCGAGTGCGGCGCTAAGCCTGGTTCCCCACGAATTTTTTCGCCAAAGTCCGGCAGCGAATGTGGCCAGACGAATAAAAGAACAGTCGTCGGCCAAATTCCATTACAGCGCCGCAAAAAATTTTGCATTTTCCGCCATGCTCTTTACGCATAACATCTTCGTCGGAATTATCTCTTTCGCACTCGGTATGACTTTCGGAATTGGAACCATCGTCTTTCAGTTCTTCAATGGATGCGATCTGGGGGCTTTGGCCGCACGCTATCAGGCCGATCATGTTTTTCTGTATTTCATATCCTGGGTCGGACCGCACGGCGTTCTGGAGCTTCCCGCCATTACGATTTCATCCACGGCGGGCTTACTGATGGCTCGAGCCCAGTGGACGCGCGGTGGGCGCCATGGCGGGGTGCTGCCGGCGCTGCGGGCGCTGCGGCATGACATAGCCAATTTGCTTGTCGGCGCCGCGAGTCTTTTCATTCTTGCCGGCTGTATTGAAGGAGGGTTCAGTCAACTTGCCGCACCCGTGATCCCCTACAGCGTAAAAATAGCATTTGCCGCCACGCTCTTTTGCGGATTGATTGTCTATCTGTTTATTATGCCGGTCAGGGAGCCGCCCCCGGATGATTTGCGGCTGGCTTTTCCACTTTCCACACCCAAGCCATCCTGGAAAAAGACCGCTTCGGACTGATGAAAGAGGCTGGACCAAATATGGATAGTGATGACAGAAAAATCAGGCCTTTCCAGTATTGACGGGGTATAAATCCACATCATTTGCCGTTTTCCTCTCTCACTTCCAGGAAGCGGAGCATGACAACGCAAGCCTGGGCACCCCGCAGCACAATCAGCGCCGCGCAGCTCCGGCCAAAAGGACAACCAAACAAGTACTCGTGCGTGGCGCCGCCTGGCGGCGATTACAGTCCGCTTTCGTTGACCACCAATCCGTGGGCCTTAAGCGTGTTCAACTGCACCACTTTGGCCTGCTGTGCGTCCGGAATATTGTCGGTATGGCAATCCGCTTTCTTCCCCTTGTGGGCCATAGCATGAATTTGTTCCTGGGTCAGCACGCCGCGTTGCCGCAGCAGTTCCACGCCATCATCGCTGACACCCGTGGACGTGGCGGCCTTTTTCTCTGGCTGAAATTTCGGGTCCTTGCCGCTGGCAAATTCCAGAATTTCCTTGCTGATGCGCATGGAACACCAGTCGTGCCCACACATGGCACAAAAATCCGTATCCACTTCCAGGTCTTCATCGTGCAGGGCGCGGGCGGTTTGGCCATCAAACGCCAGCTCAAACATTTTAGGCCAGTTCAAGGCCGCACGGGCACGGGACATGTCATCATCCCATTGGCGGGCACCATCAATGCCGCGGGCAATATCGCCCGCGTGTGCGGCAATTTTGTACGCAATGCAGCCGGCCTTTACATCCTGCGCCTTGGGCAACCCAACATGTTCTTTTGGTGTTACGTAGCAGAGCATGGCGGCACCGGTGCGGGCGGCCTCCGTGGCGCCAATGGCGCTGGTAATGTGATCATAGCCGGGGAATACATCGGTGGTCAGCGGGCCAAGAACATAAAACGGGGCGTCATCACAAATCTGTTGTTCCATCTGCATGTTCATGGCAATTTGATCCATCGGGACATGGCCGGGGCCCTCCACCATCACCTGCACGCCGGCCTCACGGGCACGCTGCACCAGTTCGCCCAGCGTACGCAGTTCAGCAAGTTGTGCCGCATCGGTTGCATCGGCGCAGCAGCCGGGACGCAGGCCATCGCCCAGTGAATAGGTAACATCATACTGCCGCATGATGGCGGAAATATCGTCAAAAAGCTCATACATTGGGTTTTGCCTGTTATGCACAATCATCCATTTGGCCAGCAGACTTCCGCCACGGCTGACCACACCGGTAAGGCGGTTTTTCAGCAGCGGAATATGCTCCTTCAAAACCCCGGCGTGAATTGTGAAATAATCCACCCCCTGCCGCGCCTGGCGTTCCACCTCGCGCAGAATCATGTCATAATCCAGGTCTTCTATCTTGCGGCCAATGATCATGGAATAA
Source organism: Planctomycetota bacterium (assembly GCA_021795535.1). The sequence goes on along the minus strand of JAJYPG010000222.1, from coordinate 533 downwards.
ATCGGTACGGTGCCGATGGGGATGGTGCTGTTATCAAGAATGGCCTGACGGCACTCCACCAGATTGCCGCCGGTGGAAAGGTCCATCAGTGTGTCAGCACCGAATTTTTGTGCCCATTGCAGTTTGTCCACTTCCTCGCTGGTATTGCTGCTTACCGGCGATGCGCCAATGTTCGCATTGACCTTGGTTGTTACTTTGCGGCCAATGCCCATGGGGTCCAGTCGCTTGGGGGCGAGCTTGCCGGTAAAGGTGGACGGATCAGTGATGATCGCAGAACGCTGGGCGACGGTCTGATTGACCCATAAGGTCGCCGCATTGCCGCGCGCTCCGGGATGGGCAATATCCGCAGGCAACGGAAAATCCAGGTCCATAACCGATCCTGTGCCGGGCTTTCCCGCCGCGCCAGAAAGATGGCGGATATTAGCGGGAATGACCAGACGTCCGCGGGCCACTTCCAGACGGATAAATTCGGGTGTCTGTCCTTCGCGCTGGGCCACACGTTTCATTTGTGGCGTTATGATTCCCGCTCGGGC
>JAJYPG010000221.1 GCA_021795535.1 Planctomycetota bacterium | reverse complement strand
TCAAGGCGGCGGCGAACTGACCAAACTTTCCGAACCGGCCATGAAAGATCTCAACGCGCTATTGCCCGCGCCATGGTCTCACGCCAATCCTGTTGATATTCTTGGCGATGCCTCCCCGGACCGTTATGCCAAGTCCCTGGAAATTGCCGCCCGTGATACCAATGCCGATGGCATGTTGGTCATTTTAACCCCGCAGGATATGACCGATGCCACCCGTTCCGCCGAAGCGCTTATCACCGCCGCCAAGGCTCAATCCAAGCCGGTTCTGGCAAGCTGGATGGGCGGCCCGATGGTGCGCGCCGGAGAAGAAATTCTTAATCGCGCCGGCATTCCCACATTCGCTTACCCGGATGCCGCCGCCAGAGCTTTTAACTATCTCTGGCAATATGATCGTACCTTGAAAGCACTGTACCAAACCCCTCGATCCTCCGGGGATCAGTCCCTGGATTCGCACTCGCGCATCAGCATTGAAGCGATATTGTCAGAAGCGCAGGCTGAAGGGCGTACCACATTGACCGAGCCGGAATCCAAGCGGTTGCTGGAAGCTTACGGTATTCCTGTTACGCCCACGCATGTGGCAACCACCTCACAGGAGGCGGTGGCGGCCGCAGAAAAGCTGGGCTTTCCCGTGGTAGTCAAAGTATTTTCAAAAACCATTTCCCATAAGACCGATGTTGGCGGCGTAATGCTGAATCTTATGTCTGCCGCCGCGGTTAAACAGGCCTTTGAAAAAATTCAGGCCTCTGTAACCGCCCGTGCCCGAGCTGATCAATTTCAGGGCGTTACGGTGCAGCCCATGGTTCGCTTCACCGATGCGTATGAATTAATCCTCGGTTCGTCAATTGATGCGCAATTCGGCCCGGTGCTTTTGTTTGGAGCCGGTGGCCAAATGGTTGAATTATTCCGCGACCGGGCTCTGGGTTTGCCACCACTGAATTCCACCCTGGCCCGGCAGATGATTACCCAGACAAAAATCAGCAAGGCCCTTGCCGGTATTCGTGGTCGCGCCGCAATTGATGTAACCGAACTGGAACGCATTCTTGTGCGCTTCAGCACGCTGGTTATTGAGAATCCGCGCATCAAGGAAATTGATATTAATCCTCTACTGGCAAGTCCGGAAAAGTTTGTCGCTCTCGATGCGCGTGTCATACTTTATCCGGCGGATGTCGCCGATGCCGCATTACCGCGCCCGGCCATTCGTCCCTATCCCGCACAATATGTTCACACGGTTATTACCGATGATGGCCAATCCATCCTGCTGCGGCCCATTATGCCGCAGGATGAGCCGTTGATTATTCAATTCCACCATTCGTTGTCCAATGAAACAGTACGGAACCGCTTTTACAACGTCATGAAACTTGAAGATCGCATCTCCCACGAGCGGCTCATACGGGTGTGCATGAATGATTACGACCGCGAAATTGCCCTGGTGGCCCAACACACCCGAACCGATGGCACGCCGGAAATTGTCGGTGTGAGCCGATTGTCCAAAATCCGCGGCACCCCGGAAGCGGAAGCGTCCGTGATTGTTTCTGATCACTGGCAAAAACGTGGCATCGGCACAGCTTTGCTCGAAGAGGCGATTAAGATTGCCCGCATGGAAGGCGTATCGCGCGTGTTCGCCTCCGCGTTGCCGGAAAATATGGAAATTCAACACCTGCTGGCCAATAAGCTGGGCTTCAAAGTGACTTCGGATGTGCAATCCCCAACCATCCACTTTGAACTCAATTTGGTGGGGGTGTAAAGCGGGGACGTGGCCATAACGTTCCGTGAGTTCGGCATTCGGCATTATGTGCGGCGGCGGTTATTTCAGTTGATGCGCACTTCCTTGTTCGCATCGGATGAACGATATACGCCATCGACGATCTTCTGTACTGCAGCCCCCGCTTCACCAGGTGCCTCCAGCGGCTGATCATGTAATACGCCATCAACGAAATTTCGTAATTTGAGCTTAAAAAGCGTGAAAAAATCTCCTTCAGGCAGAAAGGCCGCAGTGGTATTGGTCATGGTGCCGGCGCGATCGGTAAAAATCGCGGTGGGGTCCCAGGTGCTCCCGCCTTTTTCGCCTACTAATGTAAAATTCCAAACATCGCGCTCAATGTGTCCGGCAAAACATGCCTCAATCTGCATGACCGCTCCATTGTCAAAGCGGATATGCCCAATGGCCAGATCTTCCACCGTATAGGTTTTCCAATCCCAGTTTGGCCATGTGCTGATAATATCATTGGGTTGGTTTCCCATGTAGGTCCAAGTTTTTCCCGTGGCCGCCACCGGCTTGGGCGAACCCATGACATAATGGGCCATCTCAATAACATGCACGCCGATATCAATCATCGGGCCGCCACCCTGCAAATGTTTTTGACCAAAAACGCCCCAATTCGGAATGCCGCGCCGGCGCAAGGCCTGACATTTCACAAACATGACTTTGCCGAACTGCCCCTGATCTCTCGCCCGACGTAACATTTGCGTTGCCGGGTGAAACCGATATTGAAACCCCACGGCCAGTTTGCGCTTGGCCTTGGCGGCGGCATCCATCATGGACTGACATTCTTTTGGGGACATGGCCATGGGCTTTTCGGTAATAACATGCGCACCGGCTTTTAACGAAGCAATCGTAGCCGGGGCATGCACCGCATTGGGGGTGCAAACCGTAACCGCATCAGGCTTTATTTCCTTAAGCATTTTATGGTAATCCGCATACAACGCGGAAATGCCATACTTGTCCTTCATGACTTCCAGGCGCGGCGGATTAGTGTCCGCTCCGGCGACAATTTCAACATCCGGCATGGCCTCAAACGCCTTGAGTTGCGTTTCACTAATGCTGCCACAACCGATGATCGCCACCTTCAGCCGGGGGCCTTTATAGTCCGCTTTTCTTTCCTGGGCAAAAGATTCCGTTGATACTCCGGTGCTGGCCATGTGCTATTCCTTCTCCAAGCGGAACCCTTGCAGAGAGCGATTACTTCAAAGGTATTTCAGTATTGTGCTCGGCCACGCGGCACTTGGCAATACTTACACCAGCATTGCCAGCGGATTTTCCAGAATCGTCTTGAGCTTGCTCAAAAATTCTGCACCCAGTGCGCCATCAATGACCCGGTGATCGGCTGAGAGCGAAATGGTCATTACCTGCGCCGGAACCACCTGCCCGTTTTTGACAATGGGCCGGGCTTCCGTGCCGCCAATGGCCAGAATGGCCGCCTCCGGCGGATTAATAATCGCCTGGAATTCACGTATGCCGTACATGCCCAGGTTGCTGATGGTAATGGTGCTGCCGGTCATCTGATCCGCTTTGAGTTTGCGGCTGCGGGCCAGTTGTGCCAACTGCTTAATTTCTTCCGACATCTGCCGAATGCCCTTGCTCTGCGCATCACGAATCACCGGCACCACCAGGCCATCTTCAATGGCCACGGCAATGCCAAGATTCACGCTGCCATGCTGAATAATGGCGGTATCCGTGAAGCTGGCATTCACGCCCGGTACCTGCACCACCGCACGGGCCACGCCGCGGGCAATAAAATCGGTTACCGTCAGTTTGGTGGGGGCCAGTTGTTCATTGGCGGCTTTGCGCAATTCCAGCAGTGCATCCATCACCACGTCAATGGAAACATAAAAATGCGGCACCGTTTGCTTGGCCTGCAAAAGTCGCCGCGCGATGGTTTGCCGCATATTGCTTAATGCTATGGTCTTGGCTTCCAGCTTGGCGGCCATGGGTGCCGGGGCGGATGTCTTTCCCGCCGTTGCAGCGACCGCGTTGACCGCCCCCGTCCCCGCCGCCAGTACATCACGCTTGATAATGCGGCCATCCGGCCCGGTGCCTTGCAGTGAATTTATATCAATGCCTTTCTCAGTGGCGATTTTTCGGGCCAACGGCGAACTGCGCGCCGGGCGCGAAGCATCGGCTGGTGGTGTCGCTGCGGGAGCCGGTGTGGGCGCGGCGACAGGTGCCACAACAGGCGCCGCAACGGGTACCGCAGCCGCGACCGGTGCTGCCACAGGTGTGGGCGTCGCGGGCTTTGGCTCCGCCGGTTTAGGGATCGCCGGGGCTGCCGCTGCATTTCCACCCGCCGCTTTCGCGATGGCCGCTACATCCTCACCGGGCTTGGCCAATACCACAATTAATCCGCCCACCGGAACTTTTTCTCCCTCTTTCGCCATGAGTTTGGCTACC
>JAJYPG010000220.1 GCA_021795535.1 Planctomycetota bacterium | reverse complement strand
ACCAAATTTGGGAAGCAGCGCGGGGTGTATATTAAGGACACGCCCGGTGTAATGCGGAGGGATGTTCCACAAACTTAAAAAACCAGCCATGCAGACAAAATCAGGATTCCATTGGTCCAGGCGTGCAGTCAGGCAATGGGAAAACGAAGCGGGATCGGCAAAAGATTTGCGTTCAATAATCTCGACGGGCAGACCCAGTTCGTTGGCGCGGGCTATTCCCGCCACACCGCTGCGCGAACTGATCACGCCGACAATGGACACCGGAAGCGAACCGGCGGCAATTTCGCGGGCGAGATTAACAAGTGTGGTTCCGGAACCGGAAATAAGGACGGCCATGGATGGAGTCTTGGGACGGCTACATTCCGTGGAAGTAATGAGCGGATTCATGGCGTTCCTTTATCAGAGCCGGAGTTTGTCGGATTGGCTATTTCCGCAATTCCGTGGGCCTGGCGTGCCATGGCAAAAAGTCCGGCACCGCCCACCACCAGAATAATCATAAGAACCGTGGTCTTTGGTCCCAAGGCGTTGGGACCGCCAACCAGTGCCGCCAGCGTCGGGCCAATGACGGTACCGATGCCGATGACCGCCTCATGAATTCCAGCATTCTGACCGGAACCGTGACTCAGGTGCATGGAATAGTAGAGCGAACCGCTGTAGAGCATGGCCCAGGCCAGGCCTAGGAAAATTTGCGTGAATACAAGCATGGACGGACTGCGGGAAATAAGGACTCCTCCGGTGCTGACGACCATAACGCCAAAAAAAATAAGCATCCAGCGAATCTGGTAATGCCAGCCGGTCCACAGACTCGCGAACAAAAAGCCAATCAGCCGTGTAAGCGCGGCGATGGACCCGATGGCGGTGGCCAGAGCGGGCGAGGTGATACCGGCATTCAGAGTAAGGACCGGCATGATAGGGCTAAGCGTGTTGGCGGAAACAAACGAAAGTGAGTTTGACACCCAAGCCATCCAGAGCAGCGTTTTGGATTTTCCTGAAGCGCGAAGGGCATTGCTGCGCGCCTGTTCCCGTGGATCGTCCTCAATATGCCGCGTACCAATCATGGATTGCGGCAGGGCAATGAAAAAGATAATCAGAAGAGAAAGGAACGCTCCGCACGCGGAAACAATAAAAATGCCCCGCCAGGAAACCAGCGCGGCGATGGTGCCGGTCAGAAAGAAGGCGAGAAAGCAGGTACTGGACCAAATCAGATTATAACAGGTGACCCGCATGGCTAACTTCATTTTTCCGGGGCTGCGCGTCAGTACGGATTCCACCGCGGGCCACATGGGGCTGATGATCAAGTTCGATACAATGACTTCAACGAATAACAGCGGCACGCTGTGGAGCGCCACGGCTATATAGCCAATGAAAAAAGTTGGAATGGTGAGCGAGCCAGCGATGAGAAACACCCGGCGCTGTCCGAAGCGGTCGACAATCCGCCCCCCGAAAATAGATGAGAATATATAGATGAATCCACCCAATGCCGCCATCCAGAGCATCTGCACCAGCGGAGTGCCCAACTGGTAATGGGCATAGTAATAAATGCTGTTACCTGCCAGAGCGGCGGAAAATGACATTACCGAATGCCCGACAAACCAGGGCGCCAGCGCCCGACGGGTGCGCAAGGCGAGCCGGGCGGCGGGCGGCGGAGACGAAAGTTCCATGGGCATTTACATTTTCTCCGCCAGACTTCTGCCAAAGGTATTCCGCGTGGCCGACCAACAAACGGACAATATTCGAACTGTCCAGTTAACCAAGATGATACCAAAAGCAAGGTTCATTCGCACATGGCCATGCGTGCGTGCTCCCATTTTATCGGGATTGACCAAACTGCTTGCGGAACGGCTCTTTGTGCTTAAAAATGGGTACCACTGCCAACCCGAAGCGGCCGAGGACAGCCGCGATTCCAGGGGCGTTCCCGCAGGCACGCTGGAGCTTCTGGGGTTGCCGATAATAACGGGCACACTCACTCATCCCGATACGCGTTGCGGCTGATTGCCAAAGGGATCGTCGTGCCGCGTAACGGTGGGCTTGTACCGATTGGCGGCCAGGGCCTCCAGCACCGCCATGATAAGCACCAGGGCCAAAATGCCGGGCATAAGGGAACTGCCCTGCGAATTTTTCTGCAATATCGCCTGAAGCTGCCGTGCGGTTGAAGCTATCAGAGGGGGTGTTTTTACCGGTGCCTCCCTGGCCAGCACCGTTGCCGCGGTGGCGTGCAAATCCACCTCGGCCGCGGGATTGTTAACCACAAAACTGCCACTGAAGTGGTGGTTAAAGCTTTCCCATTTGTACAGGCCGGCACGATAAGTATCTCGGAAAATCCATTGCGGTTCGCCGCCAGACCCCGGAATGGATTTGACATTCACTGGTACGGAGCTTCCAGGGACATCCACATTCAGACTGACCAGAGCATTGTGCGCGGGGAATTTAATGGGAACTTCCTGCTGGGGTTCATAACTGGTCAAATGAGACTCCGCAGCCGCACTGCCCAAGGCGATGCGCACCATCATGGGTAAAAAAGCGGACGTAGTGGCCAGATTGGTCCATCCGCCGCCGGGGGCGGTCAGAAACGTGTAGACTCGCCCCTGCCCCAGGATATGTTCGACCAGCAGTAATGACTGGTCTTGAAGGCGCGAAAGGGGTTTGCCAATGGCGGGTGAATTGGCGGGCAAAGCCCATCTGCCCACCACAACAATACGCTGAAAGGGCGACTGTGTGGCGAAGAGATGCGCAAAAATATGGCTTTTGATATCGACCCAGCTTACCGGACTGCCATTGGAATTTTGTATTGGCCCGGCAAGTGTTCCAGGAAGGAGTTGCCGCGTGCCGGAAAGCATTGTGTTGTAATTGTGCATGCTTACCGCCGGGCCAAGCAGCCAGCAAAGCCGCCCGCCGGCCCGGACGAAGTTCGCGAGCTTGTCAGCTGACTTGGCGGTCAACCGCGGAACATCACACATAAATACCGCCGCATATTTGGCCAAACTGGTACTGGAGAATAAAACTGCGGGTTTATAGGTGGGTTCAAGGCTCCAGAGCGGCTTTCCTGCGATGGCGGAAAATTGCGCACCGGAAAACGGTGCCAGGGCGGCATCCACATAAAAGCCGGTGCTGCCCGTCAGGGGCGTTGCCTGCCCCCCCACCACCAGGACGCGAATTTTGTGCGCCACTTGCAAAACCAGGCTGCGCTGGTCGGCCCAGCCAAGCGCGTCTGCCGGGCCTGTCTGGCGAACGGTGAAAAGATGATAGCCCGCCGCCGATAGCGTACAGGAAAGTTTAACCGAACCACGGGCGGAACCTGTTCCGGCAGGCCCCAATTGAACATGGGCCACAACACCGGGAATCTTTTGACCATCCATTTCCAGAGTAAAGGAAGGCACCACGGCGGTTTGACCATTGTTTATAACGCTGGCCTTGAAAACCATGGTACTGCCTATAACCGGCTGGCCACGGGTAATTTTCAAACCGTAAATACCCACATCATCGGGAATGCCTCCGGTGGCCTGCGGCATAAGCACCAATTGAATGTCGGGTGAATTTTTAAGTGCGCGGAACATATTGGAATCAGCGGAGGCGGGTCCGGCAAAATCGGAAATGACAACCAGCAGACGGTTGGCCTGATCGGAATTGCGCAGCATCCGCACGGCTCGAGCAATCAGAAGCTCCATGGGCAGCGCCCGTCCGGTGCCAGCCACCTTGTCAAGGCGGCCCAGCACGGCAATCCGGTTGGCGCTTAGATGATTGGTCACGGATAAATTGCCGGGATTGGTCAGCAGAACCGCCACCTGAGCGGGTCGAATAACCGAACTGATAAGAGACCGCACCTGCGTTACGGACTGCGTAAGACGCGAGGTGAGACCCGCACGAGCCAGCATGGATTGTGAATTATCCAGAATGATGACACACGCTGTTGAACTGCCATCAAAATGCGCGGCATTGCCGGGGAAAAGAGTATTAGTTCCCAGACCGAAAACGGCCCCAGCCGCCGCCAGCAAACCCGCCGCCAGAAGTGCCATGGGCAGGAGAAAGCCGGGGCGGCGTACCGGACCGGTGGATTTGCCACGAGCCGCCGACACTGCGGCGTTTCCATCAGAATTTCCGGCGGCCGCTGAGCCTCTTGGGCCGCGCTGTTCGAACATATTGCCAAGCAGTGTGCCGGTAATGGCCAGCAGC
>JAJYPG010000219.1 GCA_021795535.1 Planctomycetota bacterium | reverse complement strand
AGGATCCGCCATGGCTTTGGGGGCCGCGATGGATGCCCTTCGCCTGGGACGCATTTCCATCGCACTGGCGGGCGGAACCGAATCGCTGTGTCGGCTGATTATTTCCGGATTTAACAGCTTGAAACTTGTGGCAATGGATGGCTGCCGCCCTTTTGACGCACAAAGACGCGGTATTTCCGTGGGTGAGGGCTCTGCAATTCTGGTTTTGGAAACCGCTGAACATGCCGCGCAGCGCGATGCGAAACCATTGGGGTTTATTCGCGGTTTTGCCGCCACCTGCGATGCGTTTCATATAACCAAACCAGACCCGGAGGCCACAGCCGCCATCAGGGCCATGGAGTTGGCGCTGGCCAATGCGGGCATGGCCGCAGGCGATATTCAATATATCAACGCTCATGGAACCGGAACACGCGACAACGACGCAATGGAGGCGCGGGCGATCTCCGAAGTCTATCGGCGGGCGGGTGCCGCTGTTCCACCGGTTGGTTCCACCAAACGGCTGACCGGTCACACCTTTGGCGCGGCGGGAGCTCTGGAAGCGGCAATTTGTCTTTTGGCCATGGATCGCTCTGTTTTGCCTCCCAATGCGGGTTGCCGCGATCCGGAACATAAAGCCGATGGCAGCGCACTGTTGCCGCTGGTTCTTGCGCCGACGCCGCAGAAATTTACCTCCGCTCTATCCTGTAATTTTGCGTTTGGCGGAAATAATACCGCAATAGTCTTTTCCCGTGCCAATGTGGATGGTGATGCACCCCGGTATATCGCCGCCAAAACGGACTCTGTAACCGCAAAATGGCCATGGTTGACCGTTGCAGGCATGGGCGTCATGAGCTGTAAATTTGCGGATGCCGCATCGTTGGCGCATGGCGTTGCGGCCCAGTGCGAAAAAACCGAAAATCGAACATCACCGGACCTTTTCCGGCCACCCGTCGATGGCCACGCCACAACTTTTGATAGGTGTCCCTGGCTGGGCCGCGGACTTGCCGAACGTATTGCCCTCGCCATTGAAAAACTGGACCCCGTGGCTGGCTATGCCTGCGCGGCAATAGATCAGGCATGGCGGGCTGCCGGGCTTGATACAATGCGGGTTGACCGGTCGCGCGTTGCGCTGGTTCTGCTCAGCGCGTGGGGCATGATTGAAAGCACAAAAAGCTATCTTGATTCCATGTTGGATGATGACGGACGTTTTGCTTCGCCACTGCATTTTTCCCGATCCGTTTATTCCAATGCCGCCTCCGCTGCAGCGATCCTTTTTGATATTCATGGCCCATGCGAAACTCTTTCGAACCCTTATACGCCGCTGTCCGTGGTTATCTCCCGCGCCGGTGACCTGCTTATGACGGACCGGGTGGATGTTGTGGTGGCTTGCTGGGCGGACCAGACCGGTCCACTTGCCGAGGATTTCTGCCGTCGGGCGGTACGGGACCTGGGACGGAAGGAATTTTCGCGTTATCTCGTGACGCCGGGTTATGGTGCGGTAAGCCTGGTATTAAAAAAGCCACGGCAATATCTTGAGCCGGACGCTACGGAACAAGAAGCTGTTTTTTCTCCGCAGATATCTGTTGCCAACCCGGACTACGGCTCCCCCGCGTTGCCGCGTATTGCCTTGTCCCATTCGCCATTTCCCACCGATGCGTCCATGCATCTGGCCGCAGCGGTGGTCGAAAGGGCGATGGTTTCCCCATACGGGCGTCCCCCGGCACAACCTGCGGCGGCGGAGTCTTCCCCTCCACTTGTTTTCAAGTATGGAAACGATCAAAAATCAAAGGAATTCATCGCCATTCGATAAGAACCGCGCCGTAATCCCAAACGCCGCACAAAGCGCTCCGAATTGCGACGCGAAGTTGCTCATCGGCCTTGTTGTTCCTGTGTCTGAGACGGCGCCGGAGATTCACGCAGCAGCCATGGCATCACCATTTCAGAAATAAATCTGGCGGACGATGATGAACCATGCGACCCCCAATGATCGCACTGCGATATCCATTCAGAAACCCATCGCAACTGAGTCAGTTTCTCTGCGTAAAGCCGCCGACCAGAGGCCAGTTTCGGCATTGGAAAACCACGGCAACCGGCCGCAACACAATGGCGGCGGTCAATAGTGCCAAAAACAAGCGTGCCCAGTCCCAGAACTATCCAATCGCGATGTGAATAGCAGTTCATAATGCCGTGGTTCACGCGACGTAACGCCGGTGTCAAATCGTAATCCGGAGAAATTGCTCCCTGCAGAAATACAAGGCTTTCAATGGGATTGCTTTCGGACAGCATCTCCACCGCCAGCAGGCCAATCCCGGCACCAGCACTATTGCCAAGCAGGTGAACCGGACGGCCAGGATACGTTTTCTGATAGTCCTGAATTCTTCGACGCAATCTTTCCGCCTGGCGCAGGTTTCGTTTAAGCCACATCACATTGGGAAAATATCCCTCAGGGAAGGGAATGCCCCAATAGAAAATTTCCACTGCGCCACGCCAGGAACTCTGACGTATTCCCTGACAGATGGCTTGGGGAAACGGCCCGGCGGCTTCAACTCCCGGCAATACAATCGCCAGTCCCTTGGAAAGCTCTGTAGGCAACGAATCCGGATCGGTAAATACCGGTTGACCGAAGAACCGTTTGGCGACCGAGCCGCAAAATTTCATCCGTAGAGAAAAACCAATGCGAATCCGCCGCTTCCATGCGCCGGAGCGGCTACGTATGGCATCCGCTGGTTCCCGCCTTTTCACGCCTGTTCCGTCCCCGCGCTTTGCTGGCGACGCAGACGATCCTGCCGAATTAACTCATGAAGTTTGGGCAGCATTTTATTAAGCTCCGCAGCCGCTTTGGAATCAGGATACGCGTCAATAATTTTTTCCGCCACCGCCAGACATTCGTCATAACGGTGCCGGTTCAGCAGGTCTTTGAATTCAATTTCCATTTCCTGGCGATCCTGAGCGTCGGCGTTGTTCCGCAGAACTGTGAGTTCCGGACGTATTTTCTCGACCGCCTTTTCATCCGGGTAGCGTTCCACAAGCTGCTGGGCAATCAGGCAGGCCTGACGCCAGCGACGGTGGTCCGTGGCTTCCTTGAAATCCGCCAGCAGACGCTGCAATTCCTCCGCCCGCCATGATTGCTGCTCGCGCCGCACATCGCCCACGAGTGCCTCCACAATCTCATCGCCGGGATAACGCATTTCCAGCGTTCCAATAATTTCCTCCACACGGTCCCACGCATTAATGCTCATAAACTGCCGCAATTCACCCTGTATTGCATCCACATCCTGCCGCACCCTGTTCGCCCGTGCAGTGGTCAGTTCCGCGGAAAGCGCTACGGCGACCGCATCTCCCGGCAAAGTGGCGCGTAATTTTTCAATGACGCCACCCGCCAACTTCCACTGCGCCCGACTGACCTGTTGACGAAACTCCGCGACGAAACTCTCGCGACGTTGACCAGTGATCTGCGCGGCGCGGTCCAGCCTCTGCGCTTCTGTCATAAGGGCCAGATCGCGAAGTTGAGTAAGCAGATTAAGCATTTCTCCGCCAGTGGTTGCATCAATGGCGGCGGTCAATACGGTTGCCGCCGTCACATGGTCCGATTCCCCTGAATGCTTGTCCATCGAAGGCTCATCCGACGAGTGGTTGCCCGTGGACCGTTGTTCCAGCAGTGTGCTCCGCACCGCAGACATGGTTTGCTGAAGATATTCAATGACCACCCGGGTCTGTTCAGCACTTTTCACTTGTGCCCGCTGCATACGTAGAGAATTCAATTGTCCTTTCACCAGAGCGGCCAGACCAAGCAAAACCGCGGGCAGGGCAAGCGCACTGACAAAAATACCCGCGGGTAGCGGCCATGCGGCGGCCGCAATTCCCTCCCTTCTTTCCATTATGAACAGCAGAATCGCAAAGCCGCAGCCGCCAACAAGGTAAAGAATGGCCAATAACAGCAGTATAGCTCTGGTCGTGCTCATGTCTGAAGTGGTAACCGGCACGTTGGCTGCGGATACTGTATGCCCCATACTTGTGGAATCCGATGTTGAATCCAACTGCATGAATTGTCTCCGTTACTATCATTTGAAAATCAGGACAACCGGGTGTGCCCGTTTTTATCGGGAACCTAAAAAAGCACAGGCGTGCCAACAGACACGTCCTTGGGAGCGCGGGGTGTCCTCACCCGCTTTGGATCGGCAACGTTACCTGCAAATGA
>JAJYPG010000218.1 GCA_021795535.1 Planctomycetota bacterium | reverse complement strand
TATCACGCTGGTTAATAGCGGCCACGCCCCGCGCCCAAGTTCACCGCCGATTAAAAACAGCGACAACCCCGCGCCATGCCGACGTTCGGTTAAACTCCGCACCGCCGCCAGTGCCTGGGGATGAAAAACGGTGCTGCCCAATCCGGAAATCAGCAGCAGCACCAGCAACACCCCCACATTCGGAGCCAGGCCCACCAATGCTCCGGCAACGCAGCAGGCAATCAGTCCGCCAATGATAAACATTTTCCCACCGGTTTTATCCGCCAGAATGCCGGCCACAGGCTGTAACGCCTGCCCCATATACGTGGCCGCCATAATAATACCGACCATTGCCAAAGGCTGATGCAAGGCCGTCAGTACTGCCGGAAGAATGCCCGGCAAGTAAAATGCCGCCCCATCGTTAAGAAAATGCGTCCATGTCATGCAAACCAGACTCGCCGCCCGCGACCGGGCATTTGAGGCATTCACATCTGGGGATAAATCCGTCTGGGAGGTTATTGTCATGGAAAAATTATAGCAGACATTGTTATCTTATTCACAATGTTGCATCGCTTTGGCACATGGATATAGTTAATGAAAATCAACTGCACTTCTTGCTGCCACCTTGGTTGGTGACAGCTTACAGGTTGGTTCCTTTTTGAGGAGGTCATCTATGGCCACCGTTGCATGCCTTCTGGCGGGCAAGTCCAGTCACGTCTACTCCATTGGTCTCGACGCCACCGTTCTGGAAGCCACACAAAAAATGAACCGTCACCGTATCGGTTCACTCATGGTCACGGACGGCGATCACATCATTGGTATCCTCAGCGAGCGCGATATTCTCACGCGCGTTGTGGCGGAGGAGAAAAATCCCCGCCAGGTGAGCGTTGCCGATGCCATGACATCCGATGTGGTTGTCGTATCACCCGATACCTCCCTCGAAGACGCCAGCAGCATCATGCAGTCGCGCCGTGTGCGCCATCTGCCCGTCTGCGATTCCGAGGGGCGCCTGCTGGGACTGATTTCCATTGGGGATCTTAATGCCCGGCACGTCAGTGACCAGGAGGTCACGATTATGCACCTGCATGAATATCTCTATGGCCGCGTGTAAGTAAGAAAATTCCGGACGGATTTTTCTTACATCCCGCCATAAGTCATGTTAAGATGTTCGCCATGGCGAATACACGTGAAAGACCTATTACCAAACGCGGAAGGGATACCCCTTGCGTGCGTCAGCTATCGGTATTTGTTGAAAATCGTGTCGGGGCCTTGGCCTCACTGATGGGTATTTTTGAACATTCCGAAGTGCGCACACTGGCCCTGACGGTTATGCAAGGCGTGGACTGCGCCATCGTCCGGTTCGTATTCAGTGATGCAGATATGGCCGCTGATGTTCTCCGCCAGAACGATTACCGGTTTTCCATCTGTGAACTTGTCGCGGTGGAAATGCCGTCCAACGCATCCGGTGAAGGCTTGGCCCGCATCGGCAAAGCCCTGTTAAGCGCGGAAGTGGATATTCATTATGTTTATGGCCTGATCACTGATCCGCATCGTTCCGCGGCCGTGGTCATCCATGTTGATAATCCAGCACTGGCCAGCATGGTGCTCTCGGAAGAGCATTTTGTGCTGCTGGATGAAAATGATTTGCGTTAGCGGCACGCGGCCGCGTTGTGATGGAGTATCAAGCTATGGGGGCGATTTTTTTTCTTTTCTACATAGCCTGTTTTATTTTCTGGCTCTGGATGCTTATTGACCTGCTGACCAGCGGCAGCAGCACCGGTACTAAAATTCTCTGGGTCATTCTCATGCTGTTTCTGCCGCTGTTGGGATCCATTCTCTATTTTTTCCTGGCACGGAAAAAGACTCTCTGAAACCCCGCACCAGGCGAGACAGGGCGCTTTGCACAAAGCTTGCATTGCTTTTCGCACCATGTATTGACTTTCATCTATATAGCGGTCTATAGTATGCAGATGGCCGGATATTGCGCAGGCCAATTTATTATGGAGCCAGCAGATGTTGCAACTTTCTCGACAGCTTGGAAATTCTACCGTAAAAGTCTCACCCGTTATTTTCGGTGCATGGGCCATCGCCGGATGGATGTGGTGCGGAGCGGATGAACAAACTTCCATTGATGCCATTAAAGCCTCCGTTGATGCCGGCATTAATACCATTGATACCGCCGCCATTTATGGCATGGGGTACAGTGAACAGATTATCGCAAAGGCCATCAAAGGCTATGTTCGGGAAAAAATCGTCATCGCCACCAAGTGCGGCATGAGATGGGATGACCCCCGACAGGAAGGCTCCGATCCCTGGCCACAGAAAGACACCGCAGGCCGCGATGTGGTCATCCGTAAAAATGCCAAGCCCGCCAGCATCACCAGTGAATGTGAACAAAGTCTCACGCGACTGGGCACCGATTACATTGATCTGTATCAGATTCACTGGCCCGATGCTACAACACCGGCGGATGAATCGTTTGCCGCCATGGAAAAACTCCGCCAATCCGGAAAAGTCCGGGCCATTGGAGTCAGCAACTACGATATTGCCTGGATGGAACTGGCCCGTTCCGCCGGGCAACTCGCCAGCCTGCAACCCCCTTACAGTTTACTGAATCGTGGCATTGAAAAAGACCTTCTGCCCTATTGCCGCAGTCACAACATCGGCGTGATTGTTTATTCACCCATGGAACGCGGGCTGCTTACCGGCGATGTAACGCCTGATCGCCAATTCCCGGCAGGCGACCATCGCAGCAACCACAAATTTTTTACGGTGGAAAATCGGCGGCGCGTTCTAGCAGCTTTGGAGCAAATTAGACCCATTGCCGATGCCCATCACGCCAGCTTCGCACAAGTTGTCATTAACTGGACCATTCAGGAGCCGGGCATTACCGCGGCACTTGTCGGCGCCAGAAATCCCCAGCAGGCGCAACACAATGCCGCAGCGCTGCAATTTCAGCTTACCACCGAACAGCGCGCGGACATTCGTCGTGTTTTTGAGGCATTAATTCTTACCTGACACCGGCAACGGGCCTTACCAGGCCCCGGTGGCAACATCGCGCACCGGTGTCATAACCGTGTCAAACGGGGCAATCGTCGGCAGAACCGAACTTGGCGCGGTGCCCGTCGGCGTTAAGGCGGTTCCGCCGCCACCCACACCGCCCGTGGAGGCGTATGTGAATATGTTATCCCGACCTTCACCCACGTATGGTGTCAAACACCATGCCACATGCGAATCGCCAAAGCCGACATTCTGCCCGTCACCATTATGATTACCGGAGTTAAAAATGAAATTACCGTAGGTATTGGCCATCGCCTGCGTGGGATCACGCTGGGAATTGGCCGCCGCGGAATCGTCGCTTGACGGCGCCATATCCGAAACCATGGGCAGCGCCGCGCTGGCGGCATTGGTATTCCACCAACTGCCCACAATAAATGCGTCATTCATATTATTCCACGGAAATGAAATGGAATAACTTTCCCCCTGTCCGGTATTGGAAACAGTTCCTCTCACCACACCAAAGTCGGAATAATAGGTACTGCTGTTGCTGTATTCAGCGGATGGTGCCGTCGCCAGTTGATCCGAAGGACAGATAAAACTCTTGGGCGTAATTTGCCCGCTTAACACCATCAGCCACATGCACGCCATCGGCGAGCCTTCCTGCCAAGCATTGCTGCCATACATATCTGCCAACATTGTGCCCGTGCTACCCGCCGAATCCGTAGCCGCCGCACCCGGGCCATTCTGGTAGGTGCTGCTTGCCGGCGGCAACACACTGGGAAATTGGCTCTGGTTGCTCTGCGCATAAATAAACATGCTTTGGACAATGCCGCGAACGTTCGCAGCGCACACCGCCCGGTTGGCCAGTTCCTTGGCCCGCGCCAGGCTCGGCAGCAGAATGGCTATTAACAAAGCGATGATCGATATGACCACCAATAATTCTATAAGGGTAAATGCCCTTAATCGCCGATGTCCGTACTGCATGTCCAGAGTCTCCTGTTCAACCCATTGTTATCGGGTAGAGCAGGGTCGGACTTAAGGAAGAATCCATAAGTTCTGGCACAACGTCATATAACACCCCATTTTATATTGTTTTGGGACCCGGAAACAAGGTTACGGGGGACAGGTTACAGTTTCTTGTCTCGCGTGCGACCACCAAGCACAATAGCAGCGCCAGCGCTTCCAAAACCGTCTAACTTCCAACTCCTACCTTCT
>JAJYPG010000217.1 GCA_021795535.1 Planctomycetota bacterium | reverse complement strand
TTGCCCGCCGGATTTCAACTGTTGCTTGGCTTGGAGGACATGCGGCTGACCCGCAACATGGCCGAAGCCGCCCGCGTTCCGATGCCGCTGGCGGATATGGTGTTTAATCGCCTGCTGACACAGGTGGCGAAAGACCGAGGCGACCAGCACTGGACCGGTCTGGCCAATGGTGCCCGCGAGGATGCGGGTTTGTCGGCCTGAGGGTGTTGCCGGAGGTAACGCCGGAGTGTGCGGCCACAAACCAGTTTCGTTCAGGTAAAGTGACCGGCAGGATTTTCTTTGGAACGCTGGCGGCCTGGGCCGGCATCCGGTTATCCTCAAGAGTCTATGCCCATGGATATAGAGAGTTTTCTATCCCCCAACGGACCGATCGCGCGACGACTCGGCAATTTTCAATTGCGCCGGCAACAGGTGGAAATGGCCGACGCGGTGGATCGCGCCATGGATGCCAATGAACATCTGGTGGTGGAGGCCGGCACCGGAGTGGGGAAATCATTTGCCTATCTGATACCGGCCATCCGGCAAGTGGTGGAACATCAGCGTCGTGTGGTTATTTCCACCCACACGATCAGCCTTCAGGAACAATTGGTGAACAAAGATATTCCTTTTCTTCAGTCGGTGAGTGGTCAGGAATTTTCCGCGGTATTATGCAAAGGCCGCAGCAACTATATATGTCTGCGCCGCCTGGAACAAACGGTCCAGAAGGCCCACCATCTGTTTGCCGCGCCGGCCCAGCACGACGACCTGCAGATGATCCGCGAGTGGTCTAAAAAAACCACCGATGGCTCCATTTCAGATATTGACCGCCAGCCCCAATGGGCGGTCTGGGACAAAGTCTGTGCGGAACATGGGAACTGTCTGGGTCGCCGCTGCAGGTTTTACGATCAGTGTTTTTATCAGGCCAGTCGCAAAAGAATCGCCAATGGCCAATTGCTTGTCTGCAACCATGCCCTGTTCTTTGCCGACCTGGCGCTGCGGCGCATTGGTGCCTCCATGCTTCCCAAATATGACCTGGCCGTGCTGGATGAAGCCCACACGCTTGAATCCGTTGCCGCCGACCACATGGGCCTTTCCTGCGGCGAATTTGGCGTTATGCGCCTGCTGGGCAGTCTATACCAGCCACGCACCACACGCGGCTTTCTTCCCGGCGTAAAATTCTGCGAGCCTTTACTGGCCATGAGCCTTGCCCAGGAGGCCGAACTTCACGCCCGGAACTTTTTCGATTCCCTTCAGAACTGGAAACGCGCGCACGCGGCCCCCAATGGCCGCATCCGGGAAAAAAATGTGGTGGAAAACACGTTGTCTCCCGCCCTGGAAAAGCTGGAAAAAGCGCTCCGCGAACTGGTGCGCCAGCTTGCCGCCAAAGCCGAATATTCCCTGCCGGACATCACTGATGATCCATCCGAGGGAAACACCACCACCGGCAAAACGTTTGAAGTTGAAAAGGAACGCTTCGAGCTTTCCAGCCTTGCCGACCATTGCCATGCGCAAAGCGTTGCCCTTTCCGCACTTCTTGCCCAGCAGCAGGAAGATGCGGTTTACTGGCTTGAAGAGACCGGCGTAACCCATCGCCGACTGGTGTTGAAGTGCTCGCCCATTAACGTCGCGGAACATCTGCGTGAAAATCTTTTCAAGGAAATAAAATCCGTAATTCTTACGAGTGCCACGCTGGCCACCAGCCGCCTGACCACGAAAAAAAAACCCCGCGCCACCAAGCCACGATCAGCCCCGGATGCAGCCGAACCTACACCCCATACTCTAGCCGTCGCGTCCCGGCCTTTCGGCGCCACTGCCGCCGTGGCCAATCCGGTAAATGGGGAATCCATTGCGGAAAGTCCATTCGCGTTCTTACGCCAGCGCCTTGGCCTGCATACCGGTCACGATCTGATGCTTGGTTCCCCCTTTGATTACGCCCGGCAGGTAACGCTTTATCTGGAGGCGGATTTACCGCTTCCCAATGATCCCGCTTTTATTCCCGCGGCCATGGAACGCGCCATGCACTATATCAAACAGACGCAGGGACGCGCGTTTATTCTTTTTACCAGCTACACCAATTTGCTTCAGGCCGCCAAAATTCTTGAACCGCAACTGGCCTCCATGGGCTATCCGCTGCTGGCGCAAGGCGGCGATGAAGGCCGCAGCCAATTGCTGAAAAAATTTCGTGATCAAGACCACTGTGTGCTGCTTGGGGTCGATTCCTTCTGGCAAGGGGTGGATGTGCAAGGCGAAGCGCTTTCCAATGTCATCATTACCCGTCTGCCCTTTGCGGTACCCGACAAACCACTGGTTCAGGCCCGCATGGAAGTTATTGATGCCAATGGCGGCAATTCTTTCCGGGAATATTCCCTGCCTGAAGCCCTGATTAAATTCAAACAAGGCTTTGGCCGCCTGATTCGCACCCGCGAAGACACCGGCATTGTGGTGGTTCTTGATTCGCGCATCGTGACCAAATACTACGGAAAATTCTTCATCTCCGCTCTGCCGGACTGCAATGTCGTATGCGTAAAATCCTCCGCAAAATAAAAGTTGTTTCCGACCAGCTTTATGGGGAAACGGCGTGAAGCTTTATTTTTTGGTCCTGCTGGCACCACCTCTTTAATCGGAACATGGCGGAATAATAGTGGCCAAATGCCCGCCCGCGGCGGCAAGAATTTTGTCCGCCCCCGCCGAGTCTACTCGGCGCGTGTGCATGACCAGGGCGCGCTTCACATTGCCCCGGGCGGAATGGAGCAGTTGCCTGGCCGCATCACGATCCAGCCGGGTAATTTGTATGATAATGCGTGTAGCCCGGTCATGGAGTTTGCTGTTTTTGGAGGCGTCCAAATCGACCATCAGGTTGCCGAAAACCTTCCCCAGTTTCACCATGGTTAAAGTGGTAATGGTGTTAAGCACCAGCTTGGTTGCAGTGCCGGCCTTAAGCCGCGTTGAACCGGCCAGGACCTCCGGCCCGGTGGGCAGGCAAATATACAGATCGGCCACGGCGGCAATATGTTCGCGAGCGGTGCAGGCGAGAAAAACAGTTTTTGCTCCTAATTTTCGCGACTGTTCCACCGCGCCATGCACATAGGGTGTGGTGCCGCCGGCGGCAATGCCCAGAACAACATCATTTGGACCAATGTTATTATCAAGAATGGCCTGGGCACCGGAATGGGCGTCGTCTTCCACATTTTCAATCGAGTGCGTGATGGCCGCCGGGCCGCCGGCAATAATCGCAATCACCCGCCCCTGATCCAGTGAAAAGGTTGGCGGACATTCGGCGGCATCCAGAACCCCCAGTCGCCCGCTGGTGCCCGCGCCCACATAGATCAGGCGGCCATTTTTCGCCAGAGCGGCGGCCACAAGATCAACAACGGCGGCTATGGCGCGCGCTTGCGTGGCCACCGCTGCCACGGCATTTTGATCCTCGCGATTCATCAGTTCCACGGCCGCGAGAGTGGAAAGATGGTCAAGGCCGCGGGAATTTGGATTAACATGTTCGGTTTGAATATGGCCGCGATCTTGAAGCATGGGAAACAGACCTTTTTGTATGGATATTTACATGGATTCCAGGCTCGCCGGGAACAGGGCCGGCGAATGGATCATATTTTCAGGAAATTTCCCAGCAGCGTATAACCTTCCGGCGTCAAAAAGCTTTCCGGATGAAACTGCACGCCATGCAATGGCCAGGTTTTGTGCCGCACACCCATAATTTCTTTTTCTTCCGTCCACGCGCAGACAATAAAGTCTGATGAAAGAGTTCCCGGACGAATGACCAGACTATGATACCGCGCCGCCTGAAATGGATTACTCAGGCCGGAAAAAACCCCCTGATTATCATGGAATACCGGCGATGTTTTTCCGTGCATCAGCCGCCAGTTGCGTTCCACCACCGCGCCAAATGTGTGGCCAATGCACTGGTGCCCCAGGCAAACACCCAGAATGGGAAGCCGAGGTGCGAAATGTAAAAGAATATCATTGCTGATGCCGGCTTCCCGCGGGGTGCATGGCCCGGGTGAAATAATGATTTTTTGAGGTGCAAGTGTTTCAATTTCCGGAACGGTGATTTTGTCGTTGCGAATCACCTCAACAGGTGTATCCCCGGCAATTTCTCCAATGCGCTGCACCAGGTTGTAGGTGAATGAGTCGTAGTTGTCGATGAGTAAAATCATGGCCGGATTATAACAAAGAACGAAAAACAGAGAACCATCAGCCGATGTGTT
>JAJYPG010000216.1 GCA_021795535.1 Planctomycetota bacterium | reverse complement strand
GAATAAGGTGCGACTTTATTCTACAGATTCATCTGCAAGCCAGCCGCGGGTTTACACCACGCAGCTACGGGAGTTATCCCGTGGCCCGCTCGACGCGAATTAATAATGTACCCCTCGCCGCAGCAAACCGACTTGTCATTGAACCAGTCCTGCAAATAATGATGTATTCTTATATCTGTAATCCACCGTCGTCGTGTCGTTGTGGTAAAAAATCGTCGTCGTCCCCATAGTTAATCCTCCGTTTCCGTGACATGTAAAAACCTGAGTAAAAACCTGAGGCTCGCGATATCGCTAATAGCCGCGTAGAATATATTTTGTCGTCGCAAGGATGTATCATCAATGACCGAGCAGAGTATATTGCGGAATCCCACACCACTGGAAAGCCGCTTTGCGGTACAGACACATCGTTTGGATGTGGCCGGCCGACAATTGAACATCACCGCGCCTCAGGATCCAGACTCCCTGCTGGATGATCCAATTACCGAACAGCGTTACAAAGCCGACAACTATTTGCCCTATTGGCCCATCATCTGGCCGAGCAGCCTGATGCTGGCGCACCGCATCCTGCAATCCGATGAATCGCCACCCCTTTTCTCCCACCACACCGTCAATCCGCCCGCCACTCCCGACGCTCCCGCCACTCCATACGTACCATGCGCACTGGAACTTGGTTGCGGCCTGGGAATTGCCGGCATTATGGCCGGCTGGCGCGGCTGGCATGTCACCTTTACCGATTATGACCCCGAAGCCGTTGATTTTGCCCGCCATAATGCTTTGCGTAACGGTCTTTCCGCCGACTGCGTCTCCGCATTTCAAATGGACTGGCGCGCACCGGTGCGGCGGCAATTTTCCTGGATTATCGCCTCCGACGTTCTTTACGAAAGACGACTGCACGCCATTCTTCTGGCGGCAATCAAAAATCTGCTTGCCCCGGGTGGAACGGTCTGGATCAGCGATCCCGGACGCAACAGCGCGGAAGACTTTCCCATTCTGGCCGTGCTGGAGAACTTTGCCGTCAGTGAAGGCCCTCTGAAGTGGCATGGCGATGCGGGCATGCAAAAAGATGGTGTACTCTACCGCCTGAAACGCGAAACTCCCGGTCCATAAAAAGGTGGAGATAACCCATGGCCATTCCCCGCTTTTATATTCCAGACTTATGCCCCGGTGATTCCCCGTTGCCCGAAGATCAGGATCATCACGCCCGGCATGTGCTTCGTCTGCGCCATGGCGAGGAAATTATCGCCTTTAATGGCCGCGGGTTATGGGGCCGCGGCACACTTGTTCTGGAACGGCGGGAAAGCCTGTTCCGGCTTTCCGGATCGCTGGTGCAGGATATTGCCTCATCGCAGACCATTACCGCCGCCTGCGCGGTGCCCAAGGCTGATCGCGCCATGACGCTGGTGGAACAACTCAGTCAGATAGGTGTTGCCCGGCTGGTCTGGCTGCACTGCCGCCACAGTGTGGTTCACCCGGACGCGGGCGGCGGCAAAATGCTCAAGTTCCGCCGCGTTGCGGTGGAATCCGCCAGGCAATGCCAGCGGAATTTTGTTATGGATATTACCGCACCTGTCCGCCTGCCGGATTTTCTGGGCAATCCTGGTGCGGGCGTGACGGACATGCTTTGGACAGACCCGGATGCCGGGGAATCGCTATTTAATTTTATCATCAAATACAAACAGACACATACATCTAATTCATCAGGCAAAACCGATCATCCTGCTCAAGCGGCCCAAACCACCGCCGGGCCGGCAATTTTAATCGGGCCGGAGGGTGGCTGGAGCGAAGAGGAAACCGTTCTGCTGGCGGCTCACCCGCACGTTCACGCCGTGCGTTTGACGGACACCATCCTGCGCATGGAAACCGCCGCAGTGGTTGCGGCGGCAATTCTGCACTGCGGGTTGCAAGGCAATGAAACAACGGACCCAAAATAGCTTTCTGTCGACAATAAAAGAAAGCGGCTCGTTTCGGAATCCGAAACGAGCCGCGATTAACTCTAAATTCAAACTCTGGTCATCAGGCCAAGGCCACCGGCCATGGACAATGCCATTGTTTGGGGCACGGTGTTACCAAACACCGGTTGAAGCATTCCGTTCAGGAACCATGACGATATCATAAGGCGGTGTCGCCTCTTCACCCGTTGCACTCACATAGGCAGCGTTGGCCCCCGATGTTGCAGATGCTGGAGCTGTTTGACCCGCACCAGTACTGGGCACTGGTGGCGTGCCAACCACACTCCAGTAGGTGAAGATATTGTCTTGTTCTTGGCCAACGTATGGGTTGGTTTCAAACACAACGTGATCGTCGCCAAAGCCAACATTCTGCCCATCTCCACCATGGTTTGCCGAGTTGAAAATGTAGGGGCCATAGGTGTTGTTAGTCAAGCCTACGGTGGTATCGCGCTGACTGTTTCCGGTTCCAACACCGCTGATTGGAGCCATGTCTGAAACCAGCGGAATATCCGATCCGGCATTGGCATTCCACCACCCGGCGGGACCTGTTGCGCTCCAAGGAAAGGCGATTGAATAACTTTCACCCTGTCCGCTTGAGTTCGTTGGAGAGCTAGCGGCAGCGCCATTCGCCATTACTCCGAAATTACTGTATACATAGGCACCATTGGCACCTGACCCAGCAGTACCACCAACGTATTCATTAGATGGCGTGGTAGCCACGGGATCTGACGGGCAAATGAAACTTTTAGGTGTAATGGCGTTCTGCAATACCATGATCCACAAACAGGAGAGCGGGTCACCAGTTGTCGAGGCTGCCCCGGCCTTATACCAATCTTGGATAACGGTACCAGCATAATCCGTAGCGCCAGCACCTGGTGCTGGTGTCGGCGCTGCCAAATAATCCGAAGCTGTACTGTTCGGCGGGGTGCATGGGAAAATATTCCCATTGCTTTGGGCATATATGACCATCGACTGAATGATGCTGCGAACATTGGCCGAGCAGACCGCCCGGTTCGCCAATTCCTTGGCACGCGCCAAGCTGGGCAGCAGAATTGCAATGAGCAACGCAATGATGGATATAACCACCAGCAGCTCAATGAGGGTAAACCCTCGATGTTTTAACTGACGATTCCTCATGGGAATGTCCTCCTTCTTCAAATCTGCAAGCGGCCTGGTGCGAAAGTGCAGGCGAAAATAAATAAATAAGAGCGATTGTATCCGCCGCAACCCAATAAATCAGCCGCAGCAAATCAATTTTTGTACCGGGTTACCCCGATACCGGTGGTTACGGCCCGGCATACTGCGGTTTTCACCGCCCGATGGCTACGCACCATCCTGCCATATCAAGCCATGCCAAACTGGATGAGTCCGCAATTCAAACGGAGGCCTGGACCACAAGGCCCAATAAAAGCCCCGTCCGCAAAGCCGGACGCTTGCATTCTTAATAGCACTCAAACTCCCACCTCATGTATCGGCCAGCACGCCGCAAAGCCATGAATGGGAATTAAAAAAATAGGGATCAGAGCCTATAACAACACCGCAGCGGTTAAAACAGCCTGAAAAAGGCGAAAATTCCAACGTGTCGGCTTTTTGACTTTTTCTGATTTCCCAAGCCGCAATAAACCCGGAAAAACGCGAAAAAGTCCGCTGCTTTGCCCGTTTGGCTCTTACACACGGGCAGCCAGACACGCTGTGGCGGGAACCGAAAGCCCTGGCCATGGCCATAAGAACATGCCACCCAGGGGAATAACGGAAAAATAATGGCAGCCACCCAAAAGGTGGCTTAACAATCAGGTAAACTGGGGAGAAAATAATCTCTTCCAGGTCACCGCCGATAATTAATGCTACGAAGATACATCCGCCAAGTCAAGTCAAAATACAAAGTTTATTGGCGAAGGGAAACACCCCGGCAAACCGCCCTGGCATTGAACCAGTCCCGCGAATAAGGTGCGATTTAATTCAACCGATTCATCCACAAGCCAGCCGCGGGTTAACACCACGCAGCTACGGGAGTAATCCCGTGGCCCGTTCGACGCGAATTAAAAATGCACCGCCCGCCTATTTGCCGTCTTTCCTTGAGCTCTACTGATCACCTGGTCAACTCTCTCCTGTTCTCGGCGCAGCCGCGGGAGTTATCCCGTGGCCCGTTCGACGCGAATTGAAAGTGTACCGTCCGCCGAAGCAAACCGCCTTGGCATTAAACCAGTCCCGCGAATAAGGTGCGATTTAATTCAACCGATTCATCCACAA
>JAJYPG010000215.1 GCA_021795535.1 Planctomycetota bacterium | reverse complement strand
GGGTACAGCTTTCCAATTGCGCTACAGCGCTCTTCAGATTGTTATACTATACGCAATCGCTTTTTTCGTTAAGGCCAGATCATTCGGTATTGCCGCTACCATCGCAGGACTGATGGTTTAGGGCAGGCCATCAATTTGTGCCGTTGTACCGGTCCAAGTGGCGGCACCAGGACATATCCCGCCGCCAAGGTGCGTCTGGAGAAATTGTAGCTCTGCAATGGTTGTGCGGATCACTGATCGCGGACTTTACGCCGCAGAAACAGCGGCACAAGGCCCACGACAAGAAGAAGGAGTGACGCGGGTTCGGGCGTGGCTACATTCCAGGCCAGAGCGTATGGATCCGAGGTATTCAGCGTGAAGGGGGCCGTTGTGGAATACTTATAACCAGCATCGAATACCTGCAGGTCATATTTATCGCCAGGAATAAGCGAACTGAGGGAGTGAAAAATAGTCTGGGTATTGTCATTGGTACTGTCGGACTTGCTGACGAGTGCCCCGGTTGTGGCATTGTAGAGATAGAGGTAAAGGCTGTTGAACGCCTCGGTGGACAAGCTGGAGAGACTGTAGATGCTGGGATTTGCTCCGAGTCCAATACTTTGTAGAGAGTAGGAAAGAGACGTCTGAGCATTCCAGACCAGCGTTGCGGTCAAATGGCCGCTGGTTGCACCCGTGGGAAGCGTGAAAACATAATGGCTTACATTGCTGCCGGTGGAAGAGGCCGTGGCAAAATTCCAACCTTCCAACGGTACCGATGTGGAAGCAGTGATGGGCGTGACACTGTTGTTAACCGCACTGGCTGCGTGCTCGCCAGCCTGCAGGTTCTGATAGCTCTGGTAGACATCCAGAATGCCGGCACCCACATTATTGCTAAGGGAATTGCCGGGAGTGGGTGCCCAGTTGCTTTGTTTATCCGCACCATTCATCAAAAGTGCCTTGACCGTCTGCATCTGCGTCGCATTGGTATTGCCCGTGGAACTGTTAATCTGGTTGCCGGCCTGCACCAGCAAAGCCGCCGCACCGGAAACCTGTGGTGTGGAATAGCTTGATGCATTCCCCGGCGTAATAATATCCGGACTGGAAAGCCCGGTAAGCGTGGGGCCATTGGTGGCATTATTTGCGGCCAGACCACTGGCACCAACAGAAATGGAATTGTAGGCGGTGGACGGCGGATTAACCGCCAAAGTCGTATAGGTGCCACCGTCATAGGTGGCAACACCATCACCTACAGCCGAAACAAAAAGAGTCCCGTAATAGTTGGAGTAGGCATCGTAAGCAATGTTACTCTGCTGTTCTTCAATTTTGTTTTGAGCGGTGGTATTGCTGGAAGGAAAAAGATCGACAAAACTCTGATTGACAATTTGGTCCGCGTGAATGGTGGCTATGGGGATGTAAGTACCTGGGTGTGAGGAATAATACGTGCCGACGACATTATTTAAAAACCATCCGGCATCATAGTTATCCACCTTGGAAATACCTGGAGCCACGCCATTGGCGCCCCATAGATAACCGCCGACTGAATTGGCGTGTCCGGAGACGCCGTAGGAATAATAGGAACTCGAAGAACCGACTGTAAATTCATGTACCCCACCGGTGGTCGTAAGGACATTGGGCTGGTTCCCCGGACTGGAAGCACCATTCGGGTAGTAATAACTCGGTGCGTTTCCGATATATGTAAGGGCCGGACCGGAACTGGGAAGACTGACCTCAAAGCTGTCAAGATAAGGACTCGCCTGAGTTCCACTACCACCGGAAGCCGTTGTCGCCTCCACCTGGCCAATATTTACTCCCGATCCGTTGAGATTGCTGGGCAAACCGGTCATACCAATGCCACTTGGTGTTGCCCCGGCATAGCCGGGAGCAGCAGCCAGGCACGCAGCCGTGGCACAGGCGGCAATCAATTGACCGCCTGCCACACTGTTCAGAAGAAAAGAACTATGAACTATTTTACGATTGCCGGGGGAAGTCACATCCAACATCCGAAAATCTCCATCAGGAAGATATCTGAAAACCAAATAAAACGCTTGCCGGAAGGCATGCCTCTCTGAAATGAAGAATACTCCAACTCGAATACAAGGTCAAAGAAAATTCTTAAGTTTTTTTCATTTACATTACCGGACGTTCCGCCGCGACCATCGCCATATTCAACGATTTTTCGGCAACTGGATAACCATGTGATCGCTGACCGAATGTGCGTTTATGTGCAAAGCCTCAAGCGAAGCGTGTCCCTGTCCGGACCAGACCCACAGGTCCTCGGTATCCAGCGGATTGACATAAAAAGAAAAGGTGCCATCCGGATGGCCCGTAAAACGGTCGCCGGAAAGCTGGCTTTCCGGCGGCCCAACGGAGAATCGGGCGTCCGGCACGGGCACTTTTGTACCGCTCCATTCCACCATTCCCGCGACATGTGTGCATCCGGCGAGTTCAAAAGCAGAAAGCAACAGAACCAAAGCGATGGCGCGGGCTACAATCATTGCTTTTATCATCATATCAGAGCCTTTGCATGAAATGCTTGCAATGCGAGAGAGAACCAAACATATTTTGACCAGTTTATGGCCCCTTCATCACATTCGTCGTCCCGCGTACCGGAATAACACGCAAGCCGGAAAATCCGGGGCTGGCAAAGGCATATTTAGCCTTCACCTTCAGCCGCAGCGTTGCCTTATGTACTATCAGATGAATTTGGGCGTTGCCTGCCGGATAAGACAGATTGATGTGCATGGGAACCATAACCGTTCCGTGCGAAGTGTCGCTACGCACCGGTTGATAATGGGAAAGGGTGGCCCGGGCAATGGAAATTCCACTGGTATTGAACAGCGACACTTGCACCACATTTCCGGTGAGGCGGTCCACCACCAGCTCTCGCTGGGCAAAGGAAGTGCCATTCGGCAACCTTTTAATGACAAAAATCCGGTTGTATGGGTTGCGCGAAAAACTTGTCATAACCACACTTTGAGTACCCGATTGACGCAGCCCCCCCACCGCCAGCATTTGCAGCAGTTCCCGCGGATCCATGGGAATGGTTCGGTCCGAAGGGGACGGGGCGTTAAAATGGCCGACATAAGCGGTTTTTTTGCGTCTGTCCACCAGCCAATAAAGACGCTGGTTCATGCCCATTTCCAAAACATCTTCCCCCAGATACGTCCCCATCAGCAACAGGTTACAACGCCCATCGATCCGGCTTGCCGGTCGCTGATCTATGAGCAGCACACAATGCGCCTGATATTCATGGCTATTTCCCAGTCGACCGGAATAATCCAATGTCAGATTTCCCACCAGACGAAGGGTTGCCAGCTTTTCAGCGCGGGCATTAAGAACAGCAATTTGCCTTTGTGCCGTGACCGGTGCGGGCAACGCCTGTACTGATTTGGGGACCGACGGACAACCCGCCAGGGTCGCCATCAGCAGCAGGCCGCCGAAAGCCATTCCCACACGGCGAAAACATTGCCAAAGACCATGACGACAATCGCCTGTGTTGGCAGCGGAATATCCATCTAACTGCAGCATTGGAAGTGTCTTTCGTCAAAATTAACCAGCGAAACTCAAAGCCTGGAATCTACTTTTTACACATCATCGGCGCGGTAATTCACCGCACCGGGCGATTTTATGATTTTAAGGCAGGCGGCCCGCTTAACCAACTCTTCCCGAATTATCTGTTCTGTTTCAATAGAAATGTCACGGGTACTCGTTTCAATGGAAGTGTCACCCCTGGAGGGGAAATCAAGCCCGCGCAGCGTAGAGGTGGGCGAGCGCAGGCGTATCCGCCTGTGGCTTCTGTTATCGCTATGTTTCACCCGCTTACCCCTGCGAATCGGCATTCTGATCAGGCAAAATATCTGTTTCAATTTTGTCTCCTTCATGGAAGGCCGTATCCTGTACGCCGCCCACTGGAATTATAAGACTAAAAGCTGCTCCCTTGCCCACGGAACTGATCAATTCGATGCGTGCCCCAAGCATGGTTGCCAATTCTTTGCTGATCGCCAAACCCAAGCCCGTGCCGCTATGCTGACGGGTGAAAGAAGCATCCAATTGCCAGAATTTTTCAAAAATATCCTCATGATGCTCGGGTGCAATTCCGGGACCGGTGTCCAACACGGCCATTTTCACGCAATCAGGAGCGACCATCGAAACCTCCATGCGTACCAGTCCATCCTGCGGCGTGAACTTCAGCGCATTGGAGAGAAAGTTATATAGAATCTGCTGTAATCGTCCTGG
>JAJYPG010000214.1 GCA_021795535.1 Planctomycetota bacterium | reverse complement strand
GCCACGCGGAAATATCTTCACTGGCTCTGGATCAGGATGGGGATATTTTCGCGGGCACCGCATCGCCGAATCTGGCCAAGCTGGATGGCGGCGTCTTTGCGCCACAAGGCCCGCCGAATGGCCGCCCCGCTTCGGTATCCGGCGGATCCGGTATTCATGCCCCGCTTAAACTTCCCGCCAAAGGCCACGCCAAAGCTGTAAAAAAGCCGGGAAAAATGCTGATCCCAACGCTTAAGGGACGGATGGCAATAGCCCCGATGCCATCACCCGCAGAGCCGAAACAGTCCGCCAGCAATGTTGTCTACCAGATCAGTGCGTCCGGGCGATCGCGCGTGCTGCTGCATGTGCCGGATATGGTTCTTTCCATGCTTTACCAGCATCACACACTGGTGCTGGGACTGGGCAATCATGGCCGACTGTTGTTCTACAATCCTTTTACGCAGACGGAATCGCTGGTGGCTCGCGTGAAACAATCGGATATCAACGCTCTGGCCGCCAACGCCAAAGGCCGGATTTACCTTGGCACAGCCAATCAAGGACAGGTGTATCGGCTTTCCGTATCCAGAGTCCACGTCGGTCAATACGAAAGCAAGGTCCTGGACGGAAAACTGGTTTCGACGTGGGGCGCGGCGCATCTGGTGGCCACATTGCCGCCGGGCGCGTCGGTGGCGATCCAAACCCGTTCCGGCAATGTGCGGGACGTACACTCGCACGCAAAATTCTGGAGTTCATGGTCGGCGTCGCTGCCCGCCAACAGCTATCGGCGCGTTTCCAGCCCATCCGCCCGATTTCTGCAATTTCGTCTGATTCTCAAGAGCAATGTGGGGGGCAAATCACCAACAGTTCGCACCTTGACCATTTCCCACCAGGAAATCAATGTTCCACCGCAAATTGCGTCGGTTGCGGTCGCACCACTTCCCAACAAGCCCCATGCCGTGCGGCTGACATGGAAAGCGACGGACGCCAATGGCGATTCACTGGAATATGGTCTGAAGTATCAGCAGAAAGGGGTGCCGGTCTGGATAGATATTGTCCGCCATTTAACCGAAACCAATTATGTCTGGAACACGCGGGATATTCCCGACGGCCACTACCGTGTGAAGGTTATCGCCACGGACGCTCCGGACAATACCCCGCAAACAGCGCGTGCGGTGGCCCGCGAAACCCGCTCATTCCTTGTGGAAAACACCCCGCCCACGCTTTCGCGTCTGAAAATCAACCTTCTGGCGGGCAGTCGCGTGGAAATTACAGGCATTGCCGCCGATACACTCTCTCCCATTGTGTCGGTCTCATTCCGGGTTGATTCTGAAAAGAACTGGCGTGCGGCGTCCGCTTCTGATACCATGTTCGATTCGCCTTTGGAGGCGTTTACCGCCCGTACCGGGAAACTCCGGTCCGGACCACACCGTATTTCTCTGCGCGCTACCGACGCGAAGGGGAATCGTGTGTATCGATCTGTTCTGGTGCGTGTGCATTGAAAACAGACCGGCCTTTTGTGGCCGGACGAACGGTTGGAATGAAACTTTTTCGTATTCGGATGAATCTCGGAGTTGCAACGTGCATTACCCACACAAAGTCAGCAATCGCAAACGAGTGCGTAAAATTGGCTTTCGAGCCCGCATGAAATCCCGTCATGGTCGAGCAATGTTAAATCGCAAGCGCCGCGTTGGACGCAGCGTAAATTCAGTCTGACGCAAGGAAATATATCGCCGCATAGGGCAGCGTCTTGCCAGATTTGTCAATCCATGTTATGAAATAAATCCATGGGTGGCATGCAGTCTCCCGCCAGCGCGGGGTGTGCTTCCCGGTTATACCCATCGCAAGGAGCGGTATCGTGCGGAAACATTCGTACAGTCGGTTGCGGCGTGGTCTGGTGGGAGTTGCCTGGGCATCTCTGATCACGGGGCTTGTTGGGTTAACGGGCTGCGCGAATCAGCAGGTTTCCCAAGGGCCATCCCTGTATACAAGTCTGGGCAGGAACGCGGGCATTACCACCGTCGTTCATGCCTTCATTGTGAATGTTGGAAAAGATCGGCGCATCAATGCCAGATTCAAGCACGCCAATCTGGCGAATCTGCAAACCCAGTTGGTTGACCTGATTGGCCAGGACACCGGCGGACCAGAAGTCTACACCGGTCCGGATATGTATCAGGTTCACAAGGGCATGCACATCACTGACGCCCAATGGAACGCCTTCATGGAAGATTTCGGAAAAACACTTACCCAGGAAAAGGTGCCTGAATTAACCCAGGCCCGACTGCTGGGCATTCTTATGCCGATGAAGTCAGAAATCGTCGGTCACTAATAAATATAATAATGCCACTTTTTTATTCCGGTGTGTCACCGCGGACAGAACCGGGGCGGGCGGGTTTAAGGCTCGCTGCGCATGGCGAAAACAGAATCGCCGCGTGGTGACACGCTTTGGCCGTGAACAGTTTGGTCAAATTTGAATATTTTTCCAGGAAAACAGCCCGGTTTGGCAAATTTGAATTTGGGTGTTGCGAATCAGATTCCCTATGGGGAACTATCACCCGGGCCAGCCAGGACGATGGCGTTTTTACCCATGGATTTGGCACGCATCAGTTCGCCATCCGCCACAGCCATAATCTGTTCGAGATTTGACGCATCCCAGGGAAATGTGGCCAATCCGCCACTAATGCTTAACCGGCCTGCGATTGGTCCGCCATCGGTATTCCATGGATGTTCCGCCACGGCTTTGCGGAATCGCTGGGCGATATTAAGCACGCTGCGCGGATGCTGAGAGTCAGGCTGACGCAAAGCCCCCTGATCCCAGAAGACCACCGCAAATTCATCGCCGCCAATACGGGCCACCATATCCTGGCTGCGCGTGCAATGTCTCAGCAGACCTATCACTTCACGAATAATCGCATCGCCAGCGGCATGGCCGAACTGGTCGTTGTATTGTTTGAAGTCATCTATATCAAAAAGTAGAATCGTGACGCAAAAACGCTCTTTGCGGGCCTTATCCAGCAGACGCGGAACCACTTCACTGAAATAGCGGCGATTGTACGCCCCGGAAAGCTCGTCCGTGTCGGCCAAGCGACGTAAATTCTGGTGCTGCTGCGCCAAGGCAAGCATGGCGGAAAGCCACAGCCCGGATTGGCGTAACTGTTCAAGCATGCGGGCACTTGCCGAACCACCATCCAGGACCAGGTTGCCGAAGTTTTGTTCGCCGGCCATTAGTCGGACGCTGGCGGAAGCTTCCGGTTCCAACGTTGGACCCTCGGGGCCGGTTGCGGGTTCAAAACGCAATTTCCCAGGCCAGCGCAGATTTTCCTGCAAAAGTGCCAGGCCGACGGTGGCCACATTGGCACCGCGAAGAATATCTTCCACAATGCGCATCTGGGCAAAGGCTGGAAGCTTAAGTGTGGGCGATTCGGAAATAGCTGGCTCTTCGACATCGGCGTCAAGGTCCGGCTCGCCGGAGACACCCGAATCCGCGGCATGAATCGCATCGGATGGCTTGGCCTCAAGACTATCGTTATCTCTGGCACTACTCTGTGTACCCTCTCCGGAAGCGGTGGTCTTGCCCCCGACAGGCTTACCAGTCCGCCCAGGCTTTCCGGCCGACTGGCGAGCCGCCTCAAACAAAGGCCGCGAGGCGGCAGGTTGCGAAGCTTCTGCGCGATTTTCCAAAACTGTATCCGGCTTACCTCCCGGCCTGCGAAAAATATCCGCACTGGGAACCGCTATCGGTCTACTGGCGGGATCAAGATCAAATGGATTATAGTTTGTCACCAAACACCTCTCTCTCGTGGACCACGACCCTTTTCTGGTCCTCGAAACAAGTTCCTTACGCGGATACTTTAATGCCTTTGCATCCATGCCTTGTCAGACCCAAGAGTGGAAATCCGTTACCAGCTCAACAGGAGAAACCTTCAACAAAATACATCCATCATTCTCTCATAAAGAACGACCATATGCAAAGGAGCGCTGCAATATTTTATCAAAAGCAGACGTCTGCTTGTCATTCTACCATCTGTTCAGTCCGACGCATTGGAGCAGACATGGTTGCACCTTTGTATGGTGCAATGGAATTTTTTCGCTCGTGCGTCAGGCTTTGCCGACCGATTGGCCATATAATCCAGACCACCAAAGGCCGTCTCTCACTTCGTACATCAGTCAAAACCGAAGATATGCACGTCAAGGCCCAAGCTTCCGCAAGAAACCTTGTATAACTCCTTATCGGTTAAG
>JAJYPG010000213.1 GCA_021795535.1 Planctomycetota bacterium | reverse complement strand
ACTGGCCTGTATGTGGCTTCTGGTGCTTCAGGGATTCATAACCCCGAAGAGTTTTATTTGCCCGTCAGATCCGCACGCTTCTGTCCCATCCGAGGAATTCAGCTCCAGTCAGCAATATTACAGTAATTTTGGCATGGTATCCGGCGCTTCCACACCATCAACCATCAGCGCAGGCGAGAGTTATTCCATTGCCTATCCGTGGAACAATATCGGCGGCGTTACGGTGGTTGGCGCCTGGTGGAACGACAACAATGCCACCAGCGATTTGCCGCTGATTTGCGATATGGCTCCAGCCCAGGACAGTTCCGCTCCCGGCACACTCAAACGCGATGTGACTCAGCCGTTAATCAATGCCAACGCCCCAACCATATATAATTCCGGTAATCACAATGGCCGGGGACAGAATGTCTGTTTTGGCGATGCGCATGTAAAGTGGGTGACCAATCCTTATGTGGGTGAATCCCGGGACAATATTTTCACCTTTTCGTCACCCACGCCGGGCACCGCCGGTGGTGGCAGCACCCTGGCCATTGGGGCCGGTGCCACCAGTCCCGCCAATCTGCCGCAGAAGCCTCCTTTTGACGTGGTTATGGCTCCGGTACGCGATGTGGCCACCGGAGCATGGTGAAAATATTCCATCCGCCGCATTGTCTACCGCACGCGCCAACTATTGAGACCTTCCAAAAATCAGCACGTTATGTTTCCGGCCCGGAAAAATAGTCACCCCCTTCACGGTGGAACCCGGCGACGCACACTTTTGGCGAGTACGCCGTCCGCATGGTTCGCTGTCGTGCAAAAACAACGGCTGATAAAATCTTCTGTCGTGGCGAAATTATCGCGGCCAGGCGGCCAATATTCCCGCGGCAACCATAAACTCCCCTTTTCTTATTGAATCAACCGCATCCGGGACGATACAAGACTTGGTGAATCGCCACGCCTTGGCTGACTTTGCCGCTGGCGCGGTGCGGCGGCCAGCCGGATTATTTACTCCGGCGTTGCCCGGAACGGTTGGAAATGTATCCGCACCGTCCGTTGCGGAACATTTTTGGACTTGGGGCGCGGGCGGTGAAGGTTTTTACCCGGTGACGCGACGGTGATGATTTATGAGTGAATGGAAATATGTCATTTCAACCGGATTCGCACTTCGGGTTCCGCCGATATTTTCCGGCGAGCTGCTTTCTGACCATCAGTTGCGGCTAAGCGATACCGCATCGCAGACGACCATGGAAATTCGGTTGCTCCCGGAGAATCCCGGCGGGGAATCAGGACCGGATCGCGGCCCCAATGACGCGGGCTGCACCTGCAAGGACCTGAAGTTGGCCCTGGCCCGGATGCTGCGGCGTAATTGGTCGGTGAAACCGGTTGGTGATTGCCGTGACATTCTCGGCACACACCATCCCACTGTTTCCTGGGCGGCGACTGAAACAGCCGGTCTTGCACCCAACTGGGTAAACAATATTCTGGGACGCAGGCACCGGATGCACTGGCGATTCTGGGCGGTGGGATGCGGCGAAAGCTGGCTTCTGGCGGCTTGCCACGGTCCTGCGGAAAGCATGTTGGAACTGCGCAATATACTGGACCGCGTCATTACCAGTGTTCGTTTGCTGCCCGCGACTGCGCAAATTAATGGCAGTTTTATTCAGGCTGTGGCGCAGCAGGCCCGCATGAAGTTTCCGGCGAAGGTTGTGGACGTGGTGGATGACCAGACGCTTTCACTTGATGGCATTCGCATTAATGTCATACCTCTGTTGCAGGATTTTCTGGGCAATCCGCGGTCTTTGGAATCCGCCACTGGAATATTTTTGGATGATCTGCTTCTTAAACGCACTGACGAACGCGACACCACCGGGGAATGGCAGATTGTGCGCAACAAAATTGTCCCCTTTCTCATGCCGGAAGATCAAATCGCCACGCTCACACCCGATACCTTTAACGAGGAATGGACCAATGGTCTGCTGGTCTGTTACCAGATTCAGGAACTGGGAAATCTTGTCACGCATACCGATCGCCGCCGCTGGGGAATTGCCCCCAGCACTTTGCGCAAGCAGGCCATGATTAATCTGCATCGGCACACCCGTTCCATTGAATTGATAACCGGTTCATGTGATGACTGCTGCGTGGTCAGCTTCTCCGGGCAGGATAATCTGAATTCTTCGCGCATCCTTTTGCCCAGCGTGCATGCCAGGCTGCATCGGCATTTGGGTGATAACTTTCTTGTGGCCATGCCCGACCGCGATACGCTTCTGGCCTTTCAGATTGACCGCGTTGACCGTGTGGAAAAATTCCGTCGGCAGGTATCCGCGTGGTATGCGGAAACCAGTGATCCGCTGTGTGAACGGCTTTTCCTGGTGACACCGCACGGAGTTGCGGCGGAAGACTCCCCTTCCATGAACTCCTGGCGCGAAAAACACGCCCAAACCCCGCATCAATAGTTTCCCGGATTGCCCGCTTGCCGGACACCCATGGCAGTTGGTCCGGCGAAACGGTCTTGGCCCGCCGTCGAATGGCTTGTCATGCCCGCGGAGGACGGCAGAAAAAAAAGCCCACGCGACCCGCTCGCCGCCTGTCACTCGACGCCCGTTACCGACCACTGCCAGGCGACGTTTTCATGCTATGGAGAGACCTATGCTCCCACATTCATCGGTCTTAAAAATTCTTGAACCCGCGTACGCGCCATGCGATTCCTTTCGCGGCGTCTGTCGCAAGATGCGCTGGGAACCAGGGGCCGGCCACGCGCCCAGGGGGTACGCTGGCGCCGTCGGCGACCCTTCCGACGTAAAACTTGTCCTGGTTACCGCGGAGCCCGGGGATCCTTACGAACATGAATCCTATAAAAGCAGATCTCCGGCAGAAATGGCTGCGCAGGTAAGCGAGTTCCAGTACGAGATTTACAAGACTTCCAAGGACCTATTCCACAAAAACCTCCGAGGGTTAATCGATCTGTTCTGGCCCGGACTGGATTTCGACGAGCAGATGCGCCACACCTGGATTACGGACTCAGTGCTCTGTTCGGCCAGCCGGGAAGGTGCGTCCGTTCCGAACTGCGTTGTCCACACCTGTCGATCAAACTACCTCGATAAACAGCTAAAGCTTTTTCAAAATGCCATGATTGTGGCGCTCGGTGGCAAGGCCCGGCGGCGATTGGGCACTATCTCAAAAGATGGTTTTCAGCTACTAAAAGGCTGGCCGAAGGTTGTCCACGCTTATTCGGTGGCACCGCCAGGGTGCAATTTCAGGAAGGCAAAGCAGACCTGGGATAACGCGTCAGAAGAGTTTAGAGCTTTCTTGGCGAACACTGCCGCCGGCGCGCCAGACCGCAGTTGAGCGGGATGATCAGCGGCGGCCCTCGCGGATGGCCAAACGAGACGCGATGCAGTGAACCTCGCAAGGGGGCAGCCCGCAAAACCCCCGCCGCGCCGCCAACGGCTGGCGTTAACCCGCCCACAACTGGCCGATTCTGCGCGCCCGCTTCCGGCGCAGGCAAAACAGAGGCATCCGCGGGAAGTGTTCCGACAGTTCCAAGTAGCAAATGACGAAAGGACATGGGGAATTCTTTTCACAGCTGGCAACCGCGACGTTAGCTCTTACAATGGTAAGCATGAGCTTTGATGTCTTTTTGCAAAAGTTTTCTGCTGGCAAATCCGCCCGCGTGAACCGGGAAGCAGTATTGGCCGTTCTCCGCACCACCACATCTGATCGGCCGGATGATTTTGGCTTTTACGTACTCGAGTTTCCCGACGGCGGGCACGTCGAGTTTAGCGCTCAAGGGCTCGAAGGCTCGGGCGAGTTTACGGGATGCGCATTTCACTTTCATGGCGGCATGAGTCCTGATGCGGTGCGATTCATGTTTGATATTGCCAAGACTGGTGACATGATCATATTGGCCGCGACGGAACCCTTCACCCCGATCCTTTCCTTGCCGGAGCAGCGCAAGGAGTTGCCAGCCGAACTGGCCGACAACACGCCAACGCCAGTGCTTTGCAGTTCGGCGGCGGAACTTGAATCATTACTTTCGGGCGGCTACGCCGGTTGGCAGAAGTATCGTGACCAAGTATCGCACCAAAACCGCAGAGGTTAGAACATGAACTCGATTCGGCCTGATGAAGTGGCGGATATCGGCTGATTGGTCAAGCACTGCGTTTTCCCCATCGCCCGGCGTGTGGCCAATGCGCATCGAGCACGGGGCGGGTCTTGATTGCGAGAAGCTCCTGCTCCA
>JAJYPG010000212.1 GCA_021795535.1 Planctomycetota bacterium | reverse complement strand
CGCCGCGCGATTCACTTTCCGTCGGTTCAATCATGAGTGTGCCGGGTTCCGGCCAGGAGACGGTTGGAGCATGAAATCCAAAATCCATCAGACGTTTGGCGATATCCTCAACGCGAATACCGGCGGACGCCTCAAAGGCGCGGGCATCAATAATAAATTCATGGGCACAAAAGCCATTTTTGCCGCGGAAAAGAACGGAATAATGATCGGCCAGGCGACGGGCCATGTAATTGGCATTCAGGATGGCCACCTGCGTGGCGCGGCGCAGGCCTTGCGCCCCCATCATGCGAATATAGGCCCACGGAATGGTAAGAATAAGGGCACTGCCATGAGATGCGGCGCTTACCGGCCCAATCGCGTCAGGGCCGTTGGAAGACGCCACCGGATGCCCCGGTAGGAAAGGTTTAAGGTGGGCGGCCACGGCAATGGGACCCATGCCCGGTCCGCCACCGCCATGCGGAATACAAAACGTTTTATGCAGATTCAAATGACAAACATCCGCGCCAATATCAGCCGGGCGACAAAGACCGACCATGGCGTTCATGTTGGCACCATCCATGTAAACCTGTCCGCCGTTGTCATGAATCAGTGAACAAATTTCAACAATGCCTTCCTCAAAAACGCCGTGGGTGGAAGGATACGTCACCATAAGAGCGGCAAGATCATGTTTGTGCTGTTGCGCCTTGGCACGCAGATCGTCAATATCGACATCGCCATTGTTTTTGCAGGCCACCACCACCACCCGCATGCCGGCCACCACCGCGCTGGCGGGGTTGGTGCCGTGGGCGGATTCCGGAATAAGACAGACCACCCGATGTCCTTCCCCACGGTTCCGGTGGTACGCGCGAATCACCATCAGGCCGGTGTATTCGCCTTGTGAACCGGCATTGGGTTGCAGGGAAACCGCGGAAAATCCGGTAATCTGACAGAGGGCGGATTCCATTTCATCAAACAGAATCTGATAGCCTCCGGTCTGTTCGGCGGGGGCAAACGGGTGCATATCCGCCCAGCATTTCCAGGTAATGGGCAGCATTTCCGCGGCGGCATTTAATTTCATGGTGCATGAACCCAGCGGAATCATGGAGGTGGTAAGCGACAGATCCCGCGACTCCAGCCGCCGCATATAGCGCTGCATATCGGTTTCGTTCTGGTAGCTGCCAAACACCGGATGCGTTAAAAATTCCGAAGTGCGGGCAAATTCCGGCGGATAGCCAACCGTAACCCGTGCGGATAAATTTTCCAGCGTAAACGGCAGCGGGCGGTGACGGGCAAATATATTCAATAGCGAGACGATTTCATCGGCGGTGGTTAATTCATCCAGCGATAGACCTATATGCACCGAGTCGCAGAGCCGCAGGTTGATGCCCGCAGCAGCCGCATCGGCATATATGCGCCGCGCCGAATCGCCATCCGCGGGGGTAATATGCAGGGTATCAAAAAATTCCGCCGCAGCGGGTTTATGCCCCAGTTCAACAAGACCGGCGGCCAGAACTTTGGTCCATCCGTGAATCCGCCGCGCCATGGCCCGCAAACCCGCGGCCCCGTGATAGATGCCGTGCATCGCCGCGACCACAGCGGGAAGAACCTGGGCGGTGCAGATATTGCTGGTGGCTTTTTCCCGCTTGATATGCTGTTCGCGGGTTTGAATGGCAAGCCGCAGGGCAATTTTGCCCTGGGCATCTTTGGAAACGCCAACGATTCTTCCCGGCATTTTGCGGGAAAATTCGCGCCGGGTGGCCATGAAGGCCGCATGCGGTCCGCCAAAGCCCATGGGCATGCCCAGCCGCTGGGTGGACCCCACGGCAATATCCGCCCCGAATTCACCCGGAGGCCGCAACAGGGCAAGGGCAAGAATATCCGCCGCCACCACCACAAGAGCGCCGGCCTGGTGGGCACGGGCAATCAGCGATTCATAATTTAACACATAGCCGTATGTTGATGGATATTGCAGCAGCACGCCGCAGTGTTTTTCCGTGTCAAATGCCGCGGCTTCCGGAACACCCACCACGCAGGCAATGCCATGGCCTGAAGCACGCTGCCGCACCACCGCGATGGTCTGCGGATGACAATCTTCCGCGATGAAAAAGGTGGTCTTTGCCGGATCCGTTAAAGCGCGGCACATGCTCATGGCTTCGGCGGCCGCGGTGGCCTCATCCAGCAAAGAGGCATTGGCCATGGGCAACGCCGTAAGATCGGCGATCATGGTTTGAAAATTCAGCAAGGCTTCAAGCCTTCCCTGGGAAATTTCGGCCTGGTATGGAGTGTACTGGGTATACCAGCCCGGATTTTCCAGAATGTTGCGGCGAATGACCGGGGCGGTTGTGCAGCCGTAATAACCCATGCCAATAAGTGACCGGAAAAGTTTATTCTGCTCCCCCATAAGCGAAAGCTGGTGCAGCATGAGAGATTCATCCACGGCGGGCGGAAGCGTGGGCAAATTCCTGGCGGCAATGGCGGAAGGGATCGTGCGAGCCGCAAGTTCGTCCAAAGAACCGACTCCCAGCAGCGCAAGCATCTCAACGACATCGGCCTCGGACGGGCCAATATGCCGCCGTGGAAAGAAACTTTCCGGATTAAGCAAACGCCAGTTCTGGCTGGTTTCGGAGATTCGGGCCGGGGTGCCGGGTGTAAGCGAGTGGGTCACGGTTGAAAACCTTCCTTTAACAGAGGCCGGGGAAAAAACCAGCAGTGGATTATAACCTGTGCGTGCGATTTTCTCGAAACATGTAACAAGTCAAGTTCAAGGAAGCATGACAATGGTTCAAGGAATCGCATGAAACCGCCGTGGAAAAGTGCCTCCAACCCCAGTCCTGGCTGGCATATTTATCTGCTGCAGGACTCTCTGGCAGGCACGAAAACGCCATTTTCATGTCGTCCCGGACACGACGAATTCGGTCGGCACCTGTTTGGACATCTCCAGGGTGTGATATTTTGCCACTTCCGGCCAGGTTTGCGATGGATGGCAAATTGCGTAAAAGTTTGTGGCAATCTACCATGGCCCGCAGGAGTCTTGTACGCATGGATTCTCAATCCCCAACACTGGAAATTCAACCCGCGGATACATTGTCGCTGGCCCGCCGGGGTATTGCCTGCATTCTTGATGGCCCGGAAATTCCCGGCAGACCTGAAGATGGCACAGCCAAAGCGCGTCGCGAGAATTTTGAAAACTGGTGCGAGCGCCATGGCATAATCCTTACCCGGCACTTCGTGGCACTGGTAAATGGACAGATGATGGCGGCCTGTTTGTGGACGCAAAGTCCCGGACGAACCGCGCTGCTTTACGCCACGAATGTCAGTCGCCATCCTCAGGCCATGAATTCCACGCAGGCTTGTATTTCCGCGGTGCTGCGCCGCGCCCGTGACGATGGCATGGCTCTGGCCCAGACCATTTTAGATGCCGACAACCGAGGCTCCACCGAGGCTTTCCGGGCGGCGGGTTTTTTCGACCTTGCCGATCTGTATTATATGGAACGCAGCGCTCCGTTTTTTTCCATGCGCTACGGCCTGCCGACGGGAATAAGTCTATGGCCCTATCGTCCAGAACTGGAACATGTTTTTGCCGCCACCATTTTTGAAACATATAAGAATACATTGGATTGCCCGCGCATGGCCGGCCTGCGTTCCATGACGGATGTTATGGCGGGGCACAAGGCTGTGGGAACATTTGATCCATCACTCTGGTCGCTGGTGCGGCGCGACGAGGATTGGGTGGGAGTACTGTTGCTGTCGATTCATGCGGATCCGGAATCTTTGGAACTCATTTATCTGGGCCTGGTGCCACAGGCTCGCGGCGCGGGAATCGGCGGATTTCTTATGCGGCATGTTCTTAAAATGATGAATGAAAGACATGTTCATCAATCAATTCTTGCGGTCGATAAGACCAATACCCCCGCAGTGGCGCTTTATAAAAAGGCCCGCTACCGCATCACCGGAGAGCGGCATGTGATGATCCATCCGCTGGGACGGTAGAGTGACGCCAGGAGAATAATTTCACGAGAGCTGATCTTCACATGGCTTCTATCCCGGCCACCATACCCTGCGGATCAGGGTTGGATGCACATCCGCTTCCTGATGGCGACAGGGATTTCAGCCCCCCCCCCCATTTCGGGACGCGATCTCCAGGCCACAGCCGCGAGGCTGCACATACTTCCGAGGCTCCCGATAAAAACAGGCAGCCCCCCCCTCAGGTGGTGTGAGAATTTTTCTGGGCCTATGGG
>JAJYPG010000211.1 GCA_021795535.1 Planctomycetota bacterium | reverse complement strand
GGATTGGCCAGGTTTCCTTGCGTCCATTCTGGAGCGGAGGCCGTCACCGGCGCGGCAGCCACGGATGGCGAAGTGGAAGATGGTTCAGCAAATTTGGTCATACCAGGCAGTAATTCCTTCCGCGAATAAACATCGCAGATGCTTCATTATATACGCAGAAGGGTGTTCCGGCATACGTTCATCGCAACGGCAATGGTAACAGGGTGTGCCCGTTTTTTCGGGCCTCTGGGAGCGCGGCTGTCCTCAGCCGCTTTCGCCAGTTCGTCGAACGCATTTTTGCATATATTTCAGGCCAAAAACAGCAACTTTCCGTTCGGCCTGGAAACATTTCCACGCCCTGTGCGGGGAGCTTGCTGGCGATTGGATGCCGCTAAAAGTGCCACGCATCCGGTTTTGCTTCAAAAACGGCATGTCGTTTGCGCCCTGTAATGCCGCATGAGTAAGCCTGTTTGCCGGAAGTTAACGCGATTGTCTGGGCTGATACCTGGCCATGAATTGTTTGTCCAGCCACTGCGTAAACCAGAAGGCTTTTTTTCCGGAAAAGGTGATGCCCCGCCATTCCCCCACCGCATTGCTATGGCTTACATTGGCAATCAG
The DNA here is from genome assembly GCA_021795535.1 of Planctomycetota bacterium. Next base: position 3,635 of record JAJYPG010000211.1, on the reverse strand, counting down.
CACAAACCGTTTCTGCGGCTTGAACGTTTGCATGGCGGCTCCAGTCAGATAGGCCCGCACATTATGCCGCAGCACGGGCGATTGCCGCACCGCATAAACCCCCGCCTTGGCCAGATTCCGCCCCATCAGGCTTACGCAATCTCCACCGCCAAAAATGAACGGATGCGAAATACTTTGCAACGTTGGCGAAACCACCATTGCCCCATCTGCATCCACCGTTACACCGGAATTGGCCACAATTTCCGGCGGCTTTACGCCCGTTGCCAATATGGTCAGTTGCGATTCCAGACGCTCATCACTATTCAGCAAAACACTTTCCGGAGAAATATCTATCACACGCGTATTGGTCATGACTGTTATACCACGGCGTTCCAGTTCGGCTTGTGCCAAACGCGAAAACCGTGACGGAAACCCGGGTGCCAGACGATCTTCTCTGGCCAGCAGAACGCAACTCCAGTCGGTTTTGTATTCACTTAGTAGTGATGCCAGATTGGCCGCCGTTTCAATGCCCGCCAGCCCGCCCCCCACCACCACCGTGGCAAGCTCTTTGGGCCGCACCATTTCCAGTTGTTCATGCAGGCGATGGAGATTCAAGACTGGTTTAACTTGTACCGCATATTCATATCCGGGAATGAGGCGGTGGTTAATTTCACTGCCCACATTCAAAGAGAGAACATCAAAATGCAGGCGGCGACCATCCGTGAGAACCACGCTCTTACAAATTGGATCAATACTTTGCGCAGAGGCATCCAGCAGTTCGCCGCTGCCACGCTGTACCAGTTCCAGCAGATCAATCGTCGCTTCGCCGCGTGAATAAAGTCCGCTCAACAGCCCCGGTCCCATGCCTGAATACCAGAATGTGCGCGGCGTAACCACCGTCACATCCACATTGGTTTCCAGATAATCAGACAGGTGCGCCAGAACATGAAGGTGCGCGTGTCCGCCACCCAGCAGCAGAAGTTTTTTTCGCATCACGCTCTCCTGACGCCGGCATAACGCAGGCGACAATTGCCCTGAAACATCCGTGGTTCAACCATAAGTCCGCCCTATGGTCACGCTGTCCGTGCCATTCCGCGTCAAGTCGCCACAGCCGCATTTTATGAATTATCACTATTTGTCAGAAATTTGCGACTTGTCACTCAGCCATGTTTATTCCGGGACGCGACAATTTTTCCACGCTGACATTTAAGAATGGCATTTTTCACGTTTTCCTTGGCGTTCCAATGCCCTTCAGACGTCTTGGCGACAGATAAATGTGCTCGCTTATACTGCCGCGCGGCTATTGATGATACTTGTTGTCCCCAAAGTGGAAGCGGTGTCTTGCCGCTTTTCCGAGCCGGAAACATAACGGCCCGCCCCATGGAATGTCTCAATGTTCGGCGCGTGCAGTATAAAATAGGGGGGGGCGCTTTGCCGCCGCAATTCTATGTGGCATTATAAAAATTGCCGTAAGCTCGCCATAGATTTTTTAAGCGATATATTATTGTTGAAAAATTATTTTCCTGGTGTATAATGTTGCCAGACGAAAATTTTAAGAGGTTTTGCAACAATAAGCCCGTAGATGCGTGATTAGCATTCGGACAGGAAGTGAAGTTTTGGTGGCGAGGTCGCACCTGTCTGAAGTTTCAAGGCGGTTCATCCATTGGGCCGCCAAAGATTTTAAGGAGTAACGCCATGTTTATTCGCGCGTTGCATAATGTTTTGAGCACTTTCTCTCACCCATCCGCAGTAAAGCTCTTGGCGCTGGTTGCCGTTGCCGGGGCCACGTTGGCCACAGCGGCCCCCTCGCAGGCAGCGCGGTTTTCGTTCGGAATATCCGTTGGCGCTCCTGTTTATTGCCCGCCACCAGTGGTTTATACCCCGGTTTATGTGCCGCCAGCCTACGTTACGCCACAGCCGGTATATACACCGCCGCAGCCGGTTTACACTCAACAGGCTCCGCAGTCGGCTTATGCTCCTCCAGCCACCACGGCGGTGCAGCCGGTCTACACCCCGCCGCAGCCGGTATATGTCCAACCCGCTCCGGTTTATGTGCCGCCGCCGGTCTATTATTATCCGCGGCCAGTTTACTACGGCCCGTGCTATAGACCTTATTTTTACCACCCATATTATTACCACCCATATTACCGCCCATTCTGTGGGCCGGTTATCCGCTTTGGCTTCGGCTTTGGCGGTCGTGACCGCTGGTAAGAAATGGGCCCGAAATAACTTCCCTATTCATGTGCTGGCAGGGTTGGTGCGGTAGTTCCATTGGGGCAGGAACGAATCGAAACGGATTTTCTCGCTCCTCTGGGGGGCGGGCATCTTGCCCGATTTCGTTGCTCATCGGGCGGGTTCCTTGTTCCGCCAGCCGAACGCAGATTTCACGCCGTGTCAAATTGGTCCATTTGACCTCCCGCCGCATCGGGTCTCCGGCAGTGTGTTCATGCAGCACCGCCAGAAAATTCTCTTCCACCTGCGGGATCACATCTATGAACCGTCGGCGTCCACCACTTTTATCGGCTATCCCTAACCTAAACAAGGAAGTTATTTCGGGCCCATTCCTTACCGTACAGGCCCAGCGTAAAACCGTGCTGACGCCTCTCCGTGTGCCGCTTTGCCTACTTGGCGTCGAAAATCCGTATCTACGGGTGCTTAAGTTATCCATGTCCCAGTTCTCCGGAATTTGCTTGAAAATCGTGATTTTTTTCCAAGGCCGCTTTGAGTCTCTTCCAGCCTTTGAGCATGGCCCAAAAGGCTTGGTTCATGTGGGTGTCGAATACTTTTCTGTCTTGGTGTGTCCAGATATCCAGCTTCCAGCGCCAACGTGTCAGCAATGCTGCGGGGGCTTTGTTGGCAACAGCATCGCAATAGGCCAGCAGCCGCGCTGGCCAGCGGGCGGCAAAGCCACGGTCGCCGAAGGCGTGTTCGGCCAGTTGCCAGACGGACACGACCGCCGCGACTTTGGCATTTGGCATATAATCCGCGGGAATCTCCGGGGCGCGATAATTCACGCCCCAGAGACAGGGCATGGGCTGATTATTCCCGTCGGTTCCCGGCACGCCGGGCGTTGTTGTTCGTTGTTCGTTCAGCGCAGCGTTTCGTTGATCGTTGAAGCGAAGCGCCATGTCCGCTTTATCGATGAATATGCCACTGATTTCGGTGTTCAGGCTGGAACCGCGTACAATGCGCACCATGTATTGGCCCGGACCGGCGAGAGCGAACCTTGTGTAGACCGGATTCCAGAAATTCACCACGCGCGTTGCGGCGAGGGGCGTTGCCGCCATGGCCCAACAGCACCATTGCAGCGCTGCGGGGTTGTTGGGAAATGCCATGGCGGAAAGAATGGGGCGGGTCATCGCCTGGCGACATGCTGGCGGCAGCGGATACACCTCAACCAGCCAATTATTTTAATAGGTGACTGTCCCTAGTATTACGGCCAGTCCCGCCACCAGCAATGCGAAAAGCAGGGCTTTTCCCAACCTGTCCGCCCGCGGTTTTTTACGTTTTTCGTGCATTACGGCATCCTTTTTTATGGATTCATGCTTATTGTCCATTACTATTTCCCGATTTGCCACTTGTATAGTCTGAAGGCGGTGCAATCGTGGAAATGGCGATGTTCAAGCGGGGCAATGCCGAACTGTACACACGTTTTG
>JAJYPG010000210.1 GCA_021795535.1 Planctomycetota bacterium | reverse complement strand
GAAAATAGAGCCTGGTCCCGTGCGTTGGCGGTAGCGCTGTTGTCAGGAACTCCCGGAATCACTTCATGAGCATAAAAGCCAGTACCAGCTATTTATCGTTGCCCGTTACCGATACCGTGTTGGCCGGCAATGCGCGGGTGTGTATAGCTTCCCCGGACATTTCCGGCCCCATTAAGAACGGAGGAATCGGCACAGCATACAAAGCCTTGGCGATGGCACTCGTGCGCGGTGGACATGAAGTGACGATCCTTTATCCGCACGGTACGCATTCGGAAGATGGCCCGATTTCCCATTGGATCAAATTTTATGCCACGCATGGCATCAGGTTTGTGCCGCTGTCTTTGCCGGCGCACACGACTTTGGAAGGCGGCAAAGCCATGAAACTCAGCTATGCCGCCTTTGATTATTTTCACACCAGTACTGCGGCCTATGACGTGATTCATTTTCCGGAATGGCTGGCTCTGGGGTATTACACGATTTGCGCAAAGCGTCAGGGGCTGATACTGCAAAATAGCACCATTGTTGTGGGGTTGCACAGCCCGCATCTGTGGAATATGCGGTACAACAATGAACCGGTAATGGATGCGGATATTTTAACGCTGGATTTTATGGAACGCCGCTGCGTGGCGATGGCGGATGTGGTGGTCAGCCCGAGTGCCTATATGATCCATTGGTGCCGGCAGCAGGGTTGGGAGTTTCCCGCCAATACGTATGTGCAACCGTATGTCCTGCCGGAGTCCAATGTTCCGGCAGGTTATAGCCGAAGCGAAAAAAATGAAATCACCGAAATTGTATTCTTTGGCCGCCTGGATAAGCGCAAGGGCCTGCAATTGTTTTGCGAAGCTTTAGATCAATCGGCAATACGCGATCGAAGAGACATCACCGTGGCATTCCTGGGCCGGTCTGTGGAGATTAATGGCTTAAATTCTGCCGAGGTCATTCGCCGCCGCAGCCAAAAGTGGCAATGCCCGGTGAAACTGATAAGTGATTTCGGGCGTGACGCGGCGGTGAATTATCTGCGTCAACCGGGGCGATTGGCGGTGATAGCATCCTTGGCGGATAATTCTCCGAATACTGTTTATGAATGTCTGTCCAATGGCGTTGCGTTTGTGGCATTGCGTACAGGCGGTATTCCGGAAGTTATTGCTGCCGACGATCTGCCGCATGTTTGTTGCGAAGCAAATTCCGCGGCACTGGCAAAGCGGCTGGAGCAGGCAGTGGCTCATCCACCGGCGCTGGCGCGGCCAGCGATGGATTTTGCGGTCAATGAAAAAATCTGGAATCAATGGCACGCGGGTTTTGCGGCCAGGGGTGCCTCCGGTGACAAAACGTTCTCAATTGGTGCTCACATAGCCGCCGGCTCTGCCGGTGGTGGGGCGGTAGATAACCCGACAACACATGGATCTAATCGCGGCAACGTAGCCCGAATGACGGAGAACTGCAACGGCGGCAGCACAGAACAATTTCCGCTGATCAGCGTTTGCCTGGTGCAACAAAGCAATAACGAAAAGACGATGCTCGCCATCAACAGCCTGAAAATGCAGGATTGTTCGCGGATGCGGGTTGTGCTCGCGCTGCGGCAGAACCATGCCATTGGCTGTAATAACGTGGCGCAGCAGATACACGCGGATGTCACAACGCTTGGTTGGAAAATTATCTATTTCAATCCATTGGAGAGCCCATCAGCTTATGATTTGGCGGCAAAGTCGACAGACGGCAAGCTGTTGTTGCTGATGGATGATAGCGCTTGTCTGGTTCCGAATGCCATGAGCTTGTTAGGGCAGGCGATGGCGGCTGGTGGAGCTGATATTTTAACGAGTTCGATAAGCGTGATTCATCCAATTGCTCAGGTAGATTTTAACGCAACTCCGGATCGAATCCGATTGTTTGCCGGAGCACCGCTGGCCGGGCTGTTTGAAAATGTGTTCGGCGGCCATGTGGTGTTAGTGACACGAGAAGCGTATGAGGGGCTTGGCGGATTTGTTGCACCAACATTGGATACGCATGGAGTCCGGAATTGTGATGCCTGGTGGTTATTTTATGCGCGTGCAGCGCTATCCGCTTACACCATGCAGTGTGTGCCGATACCACTGATCCAATCGTTCCAAGAGGCCAATGCCGCCGCTCTGGAAGAAGCTCCGCTTGATTACGAATTGGCGGATATTTATCGCAAACATATTGATCCCAAACTTTTTTCCATGCCGCTTTTTGCGCAAGGCATCAAACGCAAGGCCGATTTGGCGCTGCCCCATTGGCAAGGCCGCGGGCCGGTTCGTTTAGGCCTGCGGCGGGAGATAGCGGAAACAATGAAGGATATACGCAGAAAAACCCGGCGGATTCGTTACTTATTAAAAGGAAAATCACCACCGCGAAATTAATTGCCACCGCTTGCGGGCGATGGCGGTGCTTCAGCCCGGACTTACCTGCCTTGTTCATGCGATCGAAGTAATGTGTAATACTGGTGTATACATTGGAGGCCGCACGATCGTGCGAACGCAACTATATCTGACACAGCAGGAACGCGAGGGTTTGGCCGCTCTGTCACAGGCAACGGGCAGGAAGCAAAGTGATTTAATGCGGGAGGCGGTGGATCGCCTGATTGAGCAATTCAACGCACAGCGGAAGAGAATGGTGTTGGATCGAGCGGCGGGGGTATGGGCAAAACGCAGGGATTTGCCGAACCTTCGTCGGCTGCGCTCCCAATGGGATCGGTGGTAAAGCCGTGCGCGAGCAGATCCTTGTCGATACTGATGTGATGGTCGATTATCTTCGCGGCTGTTAGCCTGATGCGGAAGCATCACGGCTGGGCCGGCACGCGGCATCTACGGTGCCAAAGTGGGCACGACGTGTTATGCTACTATTGCAGTGTTGGTGCGTTATATTCATGTGGTGTCGGTGGCGGCGGAGCGTATGAATGAACACAATGATGTGTATTCCCGCCTGGCTGGCTTGAACAAAAGGCGATTATTCAATGAGACCACGCGTTTCTGCGGTTATCCATTTTTGCATGCTGGCGGCTGGAGCCTGCGGGGCCTTGGCGGCTTGCGATGCGCGGGCGGCTGGCGTGCCAACTGTTACAGCACCTTCCGCCGCGTTTGTTCCGGCGGACGCCGCCTTTTACGCCGGCTGGGCCGGCAGGCCGCAAAACTGGCCGGGATATCGATCTTCACGCCTGGCGAAGATTCTTAAAAACAGCCACATCGCGGATTTTTTCGCGCAGGATGTGCCGGCCATTATCGCCGCCCGTGCCAATGGCAATCCCGGAGCGATGCGCTCGGCCAATCATGCCGGTAAACTTGCGGCCCTTTTTTTTAATCACCGCTTTGCGTTGTACGTTTTACCGCTGGCCACGGGACAATCAAAACTCTCGGTAGGCATTATCATCCAAGCCGGCAAAGACCGCGATAAAATTATTGCGGACTTGAAAACGCTGAAAGGATCGCACGCATACGCTCGGAAAACACCGCACATTGACACAAAAATTGGGTCATTTGGACCTTGGGTTTATGATTTTGTAAATCCGGCTCCAGAGATGTTACAGGCCTTAACAGGCAAGAGCGATACACTCAATGCCACCCCAAAGTTCCAGAAAGCGTTGCCGCACGGCATTGCTCAACCGGTTTTGGGCGTTTATGTTGATTTTGCGGGCGCAAAAGATGATGAGGCCCTGCTGGCCAAATATTCCAAAAGTACTCCGCAAGCCCGCATGTTCTTCAGTGATTTGAATCCGGGCACGCAATCAAAACAATACAAAACGTATGCCATGACGGCGGGGTTTGTTGATGGCCAATGGCGGCAGGATAATTTTCTGGCTTACCAATATCCGCCAAAGCATCCCGGCCATGCGGCATCCTTGCTGAAGCTCGCGCCGGTTAATGCCCTGGGTGCCGCGGTTTTTCATCTGAATTTGACCACGGTTGCCAACGGCGTTTTGGCCGCCGCAAGAGCGAATGGACAGGGCAAACAGATCGGTCAGGGCCTGCAAACCGTTAATCAGATGACCGGGGTGGATTTGCAGCAGGATATGATCAACGCTCTGGGCGCACGTTGGCTGATGTATGAATTGCCATCGCATGGGCTGCCCGCATTTAACGGGTATGTACTGGCGAATCGGCTGCGACACCCAAATCGTCTGATGCAGGCTTTGGCCGTACTGATGCCCGTGGCTGTTATGGGAGGAAATGCCATGGCCCGGCAGCGCGGCATGAGCGCTAATACGCTGTCACTTAATGCC
>JAJYPG010000209.1 GCA_021795535.1 Planctomycetota bacterium | reverse complement strand
ATATTTGCCGTGCGTGAGGCGCAGCAGCCATCCGACGCCCGCATTGACAAAAAAGCCTAATCCAGCCGCAGCGGCACCTCCGAGGCCAACCAGAGATCCAACCACTTTCCCCGGCATGGTATCCGATGCCATGGTGAACAAATTGGCGGAAAAGCCCTGATGCCCCGCACATGCCAGACCTACGAGTACCGAAGCCAATCCACACGCCGACCGCATCCATAAACCAGCCGCACAGGGCGTAGCCGATCGCGTACATCGCGCTGAAAACGGCGGCAATAACTAAAACGTCAATAACCCACGTTTCGACCACGAGCCAAAACAGCATCCTATAAAAAGGCCCTGTAAAAACAACAGCATATAAAGCGCAAAAGCGTTCGCGTTTTCCTCAACTTTACGTCCTGATTAGCCGAAAATTATTGTGGCTCGTTCAATGTGCCAGGCGGCAGTTCGACTGCCGGCACCGAGAACCGCAAAAAGTTTCCGGAGCCGATACGAATGATAAATTCCGGTTGTTGATTCATCAGGAGATGTGTGATGGATACTGTTTCTCAAATGGAAGTGTTGCGCGAAGTACTGCGAAATGGCACCGTGGAAGTTCTGGCCTGCCCGGAAAGCGGCACACGCAGTTCTCTGGTGCTGGAAGAAACCTATGATCCACGGGGCCATGTTCCCCCGCATTACCATGACTGCGAAGAAATTCTCGTGTTCCTGGAAGGTGAAGGAATTGTCTTTATCGGTCAGGATCCGCGCAGTGTGGCTGCTGGAACCACCATTGTCGTACCGCCCGGTAAGCCGCACTGCCTTTACAACACCGGCCTGGGCCGGCTGCATTTTCTTGCATTTCATCCCAAATCGCATCCGGAATACCATTTTGTGCCCGGTCTGTTTACCGATGAAACCAACTGTTGTAAAAATCCCGACGAACTCCTGGCGCAGGCGATGTGATTCATCGCGCGTTGCGGCGGGAAAGCAGCAGTTCGTGCTGCTGTTTGGCGGTTTGCAGAAATTCCCTTACCGCCGGTTGATCACCACGGCGAATGGCCACTTGCAACTTGCGCAGAGTCTGCATGGCAACATTTAAATTCCTATTCATCTCCACACGATTGGTCAAAAATATATCCGTCCACATGCCCGGATCACCGGAGGCCACACGCGTGGTATCAACAAAGCCCCCCGCAATGGCCACGCCCGCATCGGCATTGCGGCCCGCCACCAGCGCGGTCACGCAAGCCGCGGCATGAGGAATATGACTGATCAGGGCCACCCATTGATCATGCTGCAGAGAATCTAATTGTTGCGTGCGCATGCCAATGGCCCGCCAGAATCGCTCCATTTTTTCGGTTGCCGCCAGTACGCGGCTTCCGGTAAACGCACCGCGCCCGCGCCGTTTTGGCGGACAGATCAGGCAAAGGGCATCGTGGTATAAATCCGCACGGGCGTTTTCCGGGCCGCGCTTTTCCGAGCCAGCCATCGGATGCGAACCGATAAAATCAATGGTACCGGGAAGCAATTTGCCGGCCCATTTCATAATCTGTTGTTTCGTTGAACCCACATCGGTCACCAGTGCGCCACTTTTTAACGCCGGCGCAATGGCGGCCATCAGGGTCGGAAATTGCCCCACGTTCGCCGCGAGAACCACCAGGTCGCTTTCAGTTACAGCAGCCGCGGGATCGGTGAAGGCTTGGTCGATGGCACCAATATCCAAAGCCCGCTGATTCGACGGCGAGCCGGCTCTGCCCACGCCAAGCACCCGCTTTGCCAAACCGTGTTGTTTAATCGCCAGACCCAATGAAGCGCCCAGCAAGCCCACGCCGATGATGGTAACAGATTGAAATTGCGGTTCCTGCATGGGTAGGAAGTGTAAACGAATATCCGCAGGAACTCCACGATGCTTCAATCTGATCCTTCATTCAGAAGCATAGGCGAAATACGGGGCTGTGGATTAGAACGTGATAAGCAGCGTGATGAGGATCAGAATCCATGCGGCGTCGAGGAAGTGCCAGTAGATCAGGCAGTAGCGGACGCCGGGATGATAGTTACGGGAGTAGACGCCTTTGCGGGCCTTGACATTGACAACGCCCAGAGGGATCAGGCCGCCGAAGACGTGAACAGCGTGCATGACGGTAAAAAAGTAAAATGCGGCGAACAGTGCCTGTTTTTCATAGATCAGAGCATGGGCCATGCGCATGCCGCCGATGGGCGAGACGTATTGGGGGTGCAGGGCCTTAAGGGCATGGTCGGCGCTTTGTAATGCGCCATAAATTTCTAACCAATTCCAGATTTGCAGGCAAAGAAACGCAATTCCCAGTACCAGCGTGGCCAGCAGCGCGCTCCGGCACGATCGCTGAAGATCATGACGAATGGCAAGCCATGCCCAGTGGATTGTGATGCTGCTGATAAAAAGTACCGCCGTGCTAAGCCAAAGGCCCCATGGCAGATGCACTGTAACCGGACGGGGAAAAGAGAACCAATAACAGATGTAGCCAATAAGACTGGAAATAAACAGGACCGAGAGTGATCCAACCAGCAGCGAAACGCCGAGGGTTCCGGCACCGGGAACGTGCAACTGTTTACCGCCATAGCGTTTGGCGGCATCCGGCGTTTCAGATTGAAGTTCCCCGGCCATAAATCCCAGCCTTTACATTTGAGCGGCAGGCCATATTTTTCCGTTTTGAATGGCAGGCCGGAAAACCTGCACCACAATTGAATGGCCATCCGCCCTTACAAGGACACCGGCATGCCATTAGGGACGCGCGGCCTAAATCGAAGACTCCTCAAACCGGCCTACATCGGACCCGCCTTATATTACTTGGCTGGTGCTGGCATGACGGGCTTTACAGCCACAGGCGGGGTAGAATTGGACCCCGCGACGTGCTGTTCAATTTGCACCATTTCCTGAGCCTCGCCGGAATACATTTGCGGTTGATCGGCGGCAACATCAATGAGAATAAGAGATATAAAAAGCGTGATCAAAGTAAGCGTCAGCAATAAAATGGCGACCGAGAAGAGGCTGTCATAGCGCAAGTGCATGAAATATAACGCACTAATCACCGCCATGATAACGGCCACAGCTAGTTCGATGAACACACTGGCATGCCCCAGATTCAATTTGGCAATAAACAAGTTACCAATGGCCAGAGCACAAAGTATCACCCAAACCACCACTAAGGTTTGTACCGATAGAATATGTGTGCGGGCCGGTATAACAGTTTTGGCATGATCAGAAGACATAAGACCTCAAGCTAAAGCGTCGGCATTTTTCCAATGCGATTTAAAATCTGGATACTTTATTAATGAATCAGGTATAGCAACGGAAACAGGAACATCCATACCATATCCACCACGCCCCAGTACATGCCGACGTATACAACGGGGGCATAATAACCGGGGCCAAATTCACCCTTCAATGATCGAATCAGCATCCAGCCTATGACAATAATGCCAATAATAACGTGCAAACTGTGCAGGCCGGTCATCAGGAAATAAATACCAAAGAATATCTGCACATTAGCCGGCTGGAAGGGGTTTTCCGGCGCGGTCTGTTTTTGTGCGGTAGCCACACCGGCAGGTCCGGCTGGCGCGGGGAGAATGTCGGAATGCGAAACCACAAAGCCCGCCTTGCCCAAGGCGTCCAGGCGGGTCCAGCCGGCGCTGGCAACAGGTTTGGGTTTAGCAACCGGCGGAACAAGGCCGGTGACCGGCGCAACCGGCTTGCCATTAGGCCCGACGGACGGAGCATAATGGGTTCCCCAAAGGAGTTTGGCCTGGCCATTGTCAAAATATTCCTTTGCGTGAATGGCCAAAAATGCTACGCCACCGAGCATGGTTAAAGCCAGGCACAGGCTCAAAGCAAAGCGTTTGCCGGTTTGCGCAAAACGCACAGCCAAGGCCATGGTAAGACCGCTGGTCAGCAGGACCAGGGCATTGATAAGGCCAGAAATGGGGTCCAGGTATTGACCGGCATATTTGAATATTTCCGGATGCATGGCGCGAAAAACGGCATAGGCGCAGAACAACCCGCTGAAGAGCAGCATTTCTGTGGCCAGAAACATCCACATACCCAAGTTTCCGGCATCAAACTGTTGCTGGGGCGTGTCAAAATGGTGTGCCAGGTGTTCGCGGGCCACCTGTTCTTCTGTTGGGGTTATCGCCAATGCTTCAGCCATAAATTCTCGCTTCAGAAATACTGAATCCGTTTAATAAACCAAAAAAAACCAGCGCTTTACGGAAACCATCC
>JAJYPG010000208.1 GCA_021795535.1 Planctomycetota bacterium | reverse complement strand
AGTAGGAGCGCCCGGAGGTGGCGACCGGAGCGTCGGTGGTGGACTGCGGCGATGCGGGCAATGTTGTATCAGTCATACGACACCCGCGGATCCGCCAGTGCGTAACAGATGTCCGTTATTAAATATGACAGGAGGGTAAGAACCGCGCCAATAAGTGCCACGGTTTGAATAACCGGCAAATCACGCGAGAACGTGGCGGAGTAGGCCAGCATGCCCATGCCATGAATGGAAAATATGGTTTCCACAATAACCGATCCACTCAGCATTCCCGGCAAAATACCCGCCGAAATGGTAATCAGCGGCAGCAGGCTGTTGCGAAATACGTGGCGAATAATGACGGTGGAATTTTTCAGACCTTTGGCGCGGGCCGTGCGGACATAATCCTGTCGCATGTTATCCAGCATGGAAGACTGCACCTGTCGCGAAAGATAGGCAAAGCCGCCATAGGTAAGGCAAACCACCGCCAATGTGATATGCCACAGATAATCGCCGAGGTTCTGGAACCAGGTCATGTTGGCGGTGTTGGTGGAATGAATGCCCGCGGCGGGAAACCAGTCGAGATATTGCGGATTGGCCAAAAAGCCCACCAGCATGGATCCCACCCATATTGTGGGGAGTGAATAAAGCACCAGCGAACCAAAATTAAACGCCCGGTCAAACAGCCGTCCGTGCTGCACCGCGGCGAGCATTCCCCCGGGCACCGCAATCAGATAAACCACCAGTATCGAAATAAGATTCAAGTCAAGCGTAACCGGCAGGCGCTGGCGGATAAGCGTCATTACCGGTTCATCATATTCCAGTGAAGTGCCAAAATGCCCTTCGCAGGTGTCCTTGAGCCAGAGTATATATTGTATTGGCAGGCTGATGGGACGCCCCTGGGCGTCCACCAGATGCAGCCGCCTTTCGAGAATTTTCTTTTCTTCCAATTGCGCCTGGGTGGACTTGAGTTTTCCAGCGCTAAATGCGCCGCCGCTGCTGGTCAGCCCCGGCGCAAAACGCACCACCGCAAAAAGCATAAGGGTCATCCCCAATAATGTGGGGATCATCAGAAGCAGGCGTTTGATGATGTATTGAATCATCGGTTCACATTCACAGAGTTCGCCGTTGGGACGCCGCGCGGATTTACGCGGTCAAAATCCCGGGTTATCAGTGGTATTTCTGGTCAGCCGTCGGCACGAACCAGTCCGGCTCGCTTATGCCGAAAAGTTTGTAGGGCCGCGTATTTCTGAAGCGGTGATTGATAAAGACCAGGCTCTTGCCGGTAAATAAAAACATATAGGGCTGTTCTCGGTAGATAACCGCCTGAAGTTTATGCCAGATCGCCATGCGTTTGGCGGTGTTCATTTCTGCGCGTCCCTCGGAAATAAGCCGGTCCGCCTCCTTGTTATCAAAACCGATGGCATTGGACCCCTGGTTTTTAATACAGGCGGAATCCCATATCTGATATGGATCGCCTTCCAACGCTCCGGTCCAGCCAAGGAATATGGCGTGAAACTGCCGCAGATTAATGCGATGCACCAGCACGGAGAATTCCAACGGAGCAATGTTCATGTTAATGCCGCCGCGCGCCAACTGCTGCTTGATATATGCCGCGATCTTGTTGGAAAGCGGGTCATGGGCGGGCATGGTCAGGTTGAAGGCAAACGGCTTGCCATTGCGCACCAGCACGCCACTGGCCCCCATTTTCCAGCCCGCGCGGGCCAGAATCCTGCGTGCCGCGGCCGGATCGTAAGGAATAGCTTTAATGGCACTGTTATTCTGTGGTGATATGGGGTTGAACGGTCCGGTGATTGGTGTGGCCAGGCCATGCATAAAGGTTTTAATAATGGCGTTGCGATCAATCAGCATGGTCAGCGCTGTGCGTGTAAGCCGGTCATGGAACATGGCCGTTCTTAAATTCCAGCCGATGTAAAGGTATCCCGCGGATGGCGAAAGATAGCTGTAGCAGGTATGGGTTTTGGTGAAGCCGGGCTGATGAATGTATTTAAGCCACTGGGAAGGCTCCAATCCGACGACATCCAGTTGCCCCTTAAGGAATTGCTGAAGCGCCGCCTGTGGATTGTTGATAAACAGATATTTAATACGATTGAAAGTTGGTCTTGGCCCCCAGTATCGCGGGTTGCGCTCCAGCACCAGATATTGTCCACGTTTCCATTTGTCCAGCATGTAAGGGCCGCTGCCGATGAGTCTGGACCCTTGCCGATTGTACGTGTGCGGATTCGTAAATTTGTATACACTTTGCGGAATGATGTTAATGCTTCCTAGTTGCTCGAGTGCCTGAAAATAAGGCTTTTTCATGGTAAATACGACCGTGCGCTTCCCGGTGGCCACACAGGACTTCACATCGTTTAATCCGGCGCGGTACGGTGCCGCGTCAATACGGGGATTCATCACCGTGTTAAAACTGAAAACCACATCATCAGCCAAAACCGGCTGGCCATTGCTGAAGCATGCCCGCTTGCGTAAATGAAATGTCACCTTCATGTCATTGGGTGTGGCCGTGTAACTGCGTGCCAGCCACGGGTCCCAGTGCAGCGTGACCGGGTTTTGCGTCAGCAAAGACTCCAGCACCCAGGTCTGAACCTCCGCACTGGATTCATCATTGGTGATAAATGGCGCAATTTTTTTCGGCTGGCTGCTTAAATTCAGCACCAGCCAGTCGCCCGGCGCATAATCCGGCTTGGCATACGGGTTGTGCGGCGATAGCGGCGGATTGGGAAACCGCACATACCGATCCCCGTTGGGCAGCGTCCTGCGAATATTGACGACTTTGGTGGCCTTGGTCTGATGTTGCATCGCCACGCCATCGCGGGCAATTTTCTGCAGAATTTGAATTTCCAGAAGCTGTTGCGAATTAAGATTCCGAATGGCTTTGCGCAGCGAGACTATCTGCCGTCCTTCGTAATTGTACTGTCCCATGGTCAGAGCGATAAGGCCCATCAGAACCAGCAGCAACACCAGGAAGACAAAGTCCTTGATGGTAAAGCGATTGCCCATGCGTGCTCCTGTGAATTTCCGGAAACCTGTGCCCGTCTGGCACAACGCATTTTTCCGCAGGCGGAAAAATCTCGCACTCCGCAATTCCCTGCTGGAATTCTAACCGTAACATACTATCTTGTGCGCGGGTCCAACGCATCGCGCAGCGCGTCGCCCACAAAATTCAGGCACAACAGCCCGATTCCCAGCCCCGCGCACGGCCAGAAAATAAGCCACCAGTGCGTGTGTATCGGATTAATATCTCCCACGCCAGCCGATGCCAGATTGCCCCAGGTCGGCAGCGGCGGCTGTACCCCCAGCCCCAGAAAACTAAGGAATGATTCGCTTAAAATCGCTCCCGGCACGGTAAGCGTGGCGTAAACCACCACCGAACTTACCAGATTGGGCAGAATGTGACGCAACATAATACGCAGCGGCCCAAGCCCCATGCCGCGGGCGGCTTCCACATAGGGCTGATCGCGCAGGCTCATTACGCCACTGCGCACCACGCGGGCCATGGTCAGCCAGCTTACCGCTCCAATGCCCACCAGCAACACCAGCAGACCCGCAAAAGTTTGCGGCTGCCCCACTCCGGTCGCCCCCAGCCAACCCGAAACGCGCGACAGCAATGCCACACGCAGCAAAATAACCAGCAGAATATTGGGCAACCCGTACAGCACATCCACACTACGCATTAAAAGGGCATCGGTTCGCCCGCCCACATAACCGGACACCAGTCCAACCCCCACGCCAATAACCACGGCAATTGTCGCGGAAGCCAGACCAATAAACAGTGAAATGGCCCCGCCTAATAGAAAACGGGAAAACAGATCGCGGCCCAGACGGTCGGTTCCCATCCAGTGGGCGGCGCTGGGTGCCTGAATAACATCCCTTAAATTCTGTTGATTGTAATTATACAGTGTCCAAGGAAGGCTTCCGTAGCACGCCAGGGCCAGAAGAACAATTCCCACCAAACCCGCCACGCCCAGTCGATTGGAAAAAAAACGCCGGCCAGCCAGACGCATGGGCGAAGCGGGTGAACGGTATTGCGCAACAGTTTCAACAGTTATTGCGGTCATTTGTGTTCGTGGTCCATCATTTTGGTTTTGCAGGAAGAACGGCGAAAAACCGCCTTATTCCCACCGGTACACTGCGTCCTGTCCGTCTATATACCCTATTTTATCCGTGCGGTATTTTTTTCAGCGATTGCCCCCGCAGGCGTCCGGTGCTCAATCTCCCAGTCCGAAGGCGGCATGAACGGCCTG
>JAJYPG010000207.1 GCA_021795535.1 Planctomycetota bacterium | reverse complement strand
ATGGCGCGGTACCGATGGATTGCCCTCATCGGGAGCGGCTCGGTTACGGTGCCGATGGGCAAGTGACGGCCCAGGGCGCCATTTACTCTTTTGATATGCACCGACTCTATATCAAGTGGGCGCAGGATCTTGCCGACGCACAGGGACCCCGGAGCGGTTTTGTTCCGCACACAGCGCCGTTTGAAGGCGGTGGCGGTGGACCGGCGTGGGGGGCCGCATGTATCTTAATCCCGTGGTACGTATATCTTTATTACGGCGATCAACGCATTCTTCATCAACACTATGACACAATGAAAAAATGGGTGGCGTTTCTGGAAACGTGTACCGATCATGCCGGAATTGTTACCCACGAAGAGCCGGGAGGCTGGTGTCTGGGTGATTGGGCGACACCGGACGCGATCCAGATTCCCCCGGAGTTGGTCAATACCTGTTATCTCGCCCATCTTGGCCGACTGCTGGCCCGCATAGCCGACATTCTTCACAAGCCGGCGGATGCCGCCACCATGGGGAAAATTGCGGAAAAAGCCGGTCGCGCCGTCAATGCCCGCTTTCTGGACCAGACCAGGGGATGTTATTCCATTGGCCGGCAAGGCTCGGATGTATTCCCGCTGGCCTTTGGCCTGGTCCCGGTGCCATGGCGAAAAAAAGTGTTCGCCCATCTTGTCAATCACCTTCAAACCGTGACGCACCGCCATTTTGACACCGGAATTCTGGCCAGCCCTCTGCTGCTGGAGGTGTTGACACGCCATGGCCGGGCCGATTTGGCCCTCTCCCTGATGAGCCAAACCACCTTTCCGAGTTTTGGCCAGCAGATTGCGCAAGGCGCCACCACACTGTGGGAAGGCTGGAATGGAATGGGATCGCACATACATCCCATGTTCGGTGGTGTTTGTGCGTGGTTTTTTCGCGACCTGGCGGGAATCAAGCCGGACCCGCGCATGCCAGGATTTCGCACCTTTGTGGTGCAGCCTGCCTGCCTGCACGGCTTAACCTGGGTCACCGCACATCATGAATCTCCGTTTGGTCGCATTGTCAGTGCCTGGCGGCTGGAAAAGAACCGCCTGGGATTGCATCTGACGGTACCCGCCAATACCACCGCAACCATTTACTTTCCAAATCCAGACGCCGGGGCCATCCAGGAATCCGGACGGCGCGTCGCCGCGTCGGGATTGGCCTTTGCGGGCGTGCGTCAGGGGTGTTCTATTTTCAAAGCCAACGCAGGAACGTACATACTTGAGGGAACAATCCAGCCCGGAACAGACCGGCCATGAGGATGCGCTCAAGGCTTCGCCAGATACGTGCAGGTCGGGAGACCTACACCACAAAAAACGGATTTTGCTGTTTGGCAAATGTCTCTCCAAACCACTCGCCCGGCCACGCCGCTACTGTGGCGCGGCGGCAGTCCGCCGGTGCTCATGATTGTTGATGTGATCTTTGCAATAACCCAGTGAACCGGTGCATAACGGACAATAGCGGAAATCCATTTGCGGATGTGTGCGATCAGTTATGCCGCAGACCGCGCAGCGGTGAAACGCCTGATCCGCGAGCGGTGCGGCGGCTTTGGCAGCCAGTCTTTTATGGCCATAACGAATATGCCGGATAATGTCTCCCTGAAAAAAGATGAGGAAATTAATTACAGAGGAAAGGACCATCATCCGGGTCATCCAATCGCCGGTGACAAGGGCGATGCAATAAAATCCCCAGACCACCCAGGCGATATATTTCACCCGCATCGGCAGCACCAGAAAAATATAAATGACAAATTCCGGATTCAGCCAGGCGAATGCCAGAAAGGTTGACGCCATGAGAAACAAATTGGTCGCCGTTCCATGCGGCACAATGAAAGCCGCCAGAACTGTTGCAATATAGCCAACCAGAAGAAAGAGATTGTAGCGCAAATCGCCCCAGGCGTTTTCCAGAGACCGACCCATCAGATAAAAAAAATAGAGATCAAAAAACAGCCAGATCGGGCTTAATGTGGGCGGAAGAAACAGAAAAGTGATAAACCGCCACCACTCGCCCGAAAGCACCTTTGACGGAATAAGAACCAGCCCCTGCACCACGGACGGTCGTGGGAAATGCAACAGGAACAGCAGCACCTGACCAAGAATAAGAAAAAGAGTTAAATTCGGAACCGCGTATCGTCCGAGCGTACGCTCCATTTTTTGTTTCCAGCCCATGGGCACAACTCATTTCGCCATTTTCAATTACCTGCCACCCGCAAATATTCCGGGCGTTAGTCCGGCACATCGTGGAACGTTGCCGGCCAAGCCTCGCCTGACACTGGGTGCCCCATAATCAAAACCCGCCATGCAGCAACTCCATTTATAGTAGCAGGCGCATTTATGAACCGCCACCCCGTCTGCCATACATTCCACCATTCAGTTGATGGCCCGTTATCCGGGGTGTGCCCGTTATCCCCTTTTGCCCGCTGCTATATCTGAATTATGACTCTGCACACCAACCCTGTTCACAAATCCAGTGGCGACTTCTGGCTTTCCACCGGATCGCCCTTCCTTACTCAAACCGCCGGACGGCCCATTCCATCTGACGCACAATTACTGCTGGAATATCTCACCAATGATCTGGTTTACACTTGCGTAAACTGGAATGCCGGTGCCGTCGCCCGTGTGCCGCTGCGGCTGTATGCCCGCACCCGCACCGGCGAAAATGCCGTTGCCTCCTTTCCTGCACGCACGCTTTCATCCACGGAATTTCTGCGTTTGAAACACAATCCCAATCTGACCCGCACACTCTCCGGCGTTTCGCAAATTCAGGAGATAACGGATCACCCACTGCTGGACCTGCTGGAAAAAAACAATGATGGCCTGAATGGTTTTCAGCTTCGCTTTGTCACCTCCATTTATATGGAAGTGTTTGGCGGGGCCTATTGGCTGCTGGAAAATGGCGCATTTGAGCCGGTTGAAACAATCAAGGTATTGCCCACGCAGCGTGTTATTCCCCTGCGCAGCAGCGACCTTGCCGTGGTTGCCTACAAATACCTTCCCGCGCTTACCGGCCCATCCGTGGAGCTTGCCCGCCAGGATGTTCTTGATTTCCGCTTCCCCGCCATTGAAGATCCCTATGGTGGCCGCCACGCGCCGCTGCGCTCCGCCTTCATGCAGGCGGAACTTGCCGCCAAATATGCCCAGTACGAAAACAATCTGATGGACAATCGCGCCCGCATTGATGGTACGTTTATTCCCAAGGACCAGCTTGGCCGCAAGGAAGCCGAGCGGGCGGAAATGTTATGGAACCAGAAATTCGCGCGCCAGGGCAATGGACGCGTGCTGATCGCCGAACAGGCCGGCACCTTTATTCCCACCCGCTACCCCCCGACCGATCTTGGTCCGTTGGAAATAAGCCGCGAAACGCTGCGCCGCCTTGCCGGAGCCTTTGGCGTGCCCGAAGCGCTGCTATCCAAAGATGCCACGTTCGCCAACATGCAGGCCAGCATGACGCTTTACGCCCGCCAGACCATTCTGCCGCGCGTGCTTATTCTGGAACAAAAACTCAATGAAATGCTCACGCCCCGCTACGGCCCGCGGCTGTTCCTGGCCGCGGACAACCCCGTCCCCGAAGATGAATCTTTTAATCTGCAAAAAGTGCAAATTGCCATTGCCGCCAACGTGCTGACCAAAGATGAAATTCGCATTGCGACCGGCTTTTCGCCCAGCGCAACGCAGGAGGAAAATCTCAATTCACCCAACGCGGACATTGCCGCCGATGCGCTGACCCAACCATCCGCTGAACCAGATACAACTTCACCGGAGTAAACCCGCATGATTCGCAAAGCCTTTGACGCCCAGATTGTCGATACCCAGCCGGGCCGGCGGGAAATTGTGGCCTGCATATCCACCGATGCCCTGGACCGTCAGAATGAAGTGGTGCTGCCCCACGGCCTGCGCAAAAAGAATTACGCCGGCATGACCGTATTTTATGACCATAACACCGCGCTGCCTGTCGGTGCGGCCCAATGGGTAAAACAGCAGGATGGCCGCATACTGGCCAAGTTCCGCTGTACCGACAAAACCGCCTTCGCACGGGATATTTTTGCCCTGGCACACGATGGAATTCTCACCAGCTACAGCATCGGCTTTATGCCGATGGAAGCCTCCGCCCCCACGGCCGCCGAAATTGCCCTTCATCCGAACTGGCAGGCGGCTCGCCGCATCTATCGCAAGTGGGAACTGCTGGAATTCAGCATTGTGGGCATTGCGGTAAATCCGGACGCGACCATGCTG
>JAJYPG010000206.1 GCA_021795535.1 Planctomycetota bacterium | reverse complement strand
GTCCGCCTTGGCCGTTCCAGTAGCGCCGTGTTTGGCCGAGATGTCGGTTTCACGGTTGTAAGCCTGAACGATATTCTGTACCAGTCGATGTCGCACAATATCGGATCGGCCAAGCTCAATAAACGCCACGCCCTTGACCCCGGACAGTTTGCGGTGCGCATCGATTAAGCCGCTGATCTGTCCCGGCTCCAAATCCACCTGCGTAGGGTCGCCGGTCACAACCATTTTGCTGCCTTCGCCGAGGCGTGTGAGAAACATGAGCATTTGGGCGGGCGTGGTATTTTGCGCTTCATCTAATAGTACGATGCTTTCATTAAGCGTGCGCCCGCGCATGTAGGCCAGCGGCGCCAGTTCAATCATGTCATTGGCCATGAATCGTCGAATCTGCTCATAAGGCATCATATCGTGCAGAGCATCCAGCAGAGGCCGCAAATAAGGATTGACTTTGGCCTGAATATCACCGGGCAGGAAACCCAGCTTTTCACCGGCTTCCACCGCGGGCCGCACCAGCACCAGCCGACGCACTTTATTTTGCCGCAACATGCTCACCGCCAGAGCCACCGCCAGAAAAGTTTTTCCCGTGCCGGCCGGGCCGGCGCAAAAGACCAGATCATGTTCGAGCATGGCGTTGACATAATGCCGCTGACCCGCCGTGCGCGGTTCAACCGCCCGTCCACCGACCGTGACATCCAAAAGCGGCGGATGCCGCGCATGCGTTTCCGGCGCCGCAAGACGAATAGCCGATGCGATATGTTCCTGATTCAGCGACCGGTGCTCCTTAAGCAACCGTCGCATCTGATGCAATGCGGCCACGCAGTGTTCCACCGCGGCCGGGTCTCCGCTGATCTTAAGCTGCTCATCGCGCGCCACCAGCGTAACACCCAACACTTCGCGCAAAGTTTTCAAGTGCCGATCCGCCGTGCCATACAACGCCAGCCGTTGCTGTGCCTCAATTTGAACCGTAACAACCATGCGGTTTCCTCACATTCATTATACCGGTGGGTTGGCCAAAAGGTTTCGCAGAACGTTTAACAGCGTTGGGCCTTCAAAATAATTGGCCGGCAGCCGCAGGTGAATAGTCTTCTGATCCACCGGACGCAGCGATCCCGGCGACTTGCTTAGCAGCGGTCCAAGCTTAGGGAGATCCTGCATGGCGAAAACCAGATCCGGCGGTTGGCTCATAAGGTTGGTGATCGTCCATGCGGCGGCCAGCACGCGTAATTCGGTAAGCTGGAAAAGTGTTTCCGCGGCTTTGGGCAATGGGCCGAAGGCATCAATGATATCTTTTCGCAAAGCTTCAATAATCTCCATCGAGTGGCACCGTGACAACCGGCGGTATAGTTCCATCCGCTGCTTTTCCGCCATGATATAGGTGCGCGGGAAACTTCCGGAAATACCAATATCAATATTTACCTCCGGCGGGCGGTCAATGGGTTGATTTTTCACCCGTTTGACCGCTTCTTCCAGCAACTGGCAATACAATTCATACCCTACCGCCGCAATATGGCCGGACTGTTCATCACCCAACAGATTGCCCGCGCCGCGAATTTCCAAATCGCGCAATGCGATTTTGAACCCCGCACCCAGCGAGGCGTATTCTTCCATCGCTTTAAGCCGCTTAGCCGCCGATTCGCTTAGCGCCTTATTTTCACTGATCACCAGATAGCAATAGGCGCGGTGCCGTGACCGGCCCACACGGCCCCGCAACTGATGCAGATCGCTTAATCCAAAATTTTCCGCCTCATGAATAAAAATAGTATTGGCCGTGGGAATGTCCAGTCCGCTTTCAATAATGGTTGTGGAAACCAGAATATCCGCTTCCCGCTTTACAAACGTGTGCATGACCCGCTCAAGTTCCTGATCCGGCATTTGGCCGTGCCCAATGACAATGCGGGCATCGGGTACCAGCCGCCGTATTTTGTCCGCCACGGATTCAATGTTCCATACGCGGTTATGCACAAAATAAATCTGCCCGTCGCGTGCCAGTTCGCGCTCCAAGGCCTGTTTGATTCTAGCCCCTTCCCACCCCATTACTTCCGTCACGACGCTGCGCCGATCGCGGGGCGGCGTGGAGAGATTAGAAATATCCCGGATGCCCAGCAGACTCATGTGCAACGTGCGAGGAATAGGTGTCGCGGTCATGGTCAGGACATCGACGGTCAGCCGCAACTTTTTCAAGCGTTCTTTATTTTCCACGCCAAAGCGTTGCTCTTCATCAATAACCACCAGTCCCAGATCGGCGAACTGCACATCTTTGCTGATCAGCCGATGCGTGCCGATAAGCACGTCCACCTTACCTTTGCGTGTGCGATCCAGAATGTCATGAATCTGGCCGGCGGTCTTAAAACGCGATACGCTTTCAACAATAAATGGATACCCTGCCATGCGCTGACGAAAAGTCTCTTCGTGTTGTTCCACCAGCACGGTGGTGGGAGCCAGCACGGCAACCTGTTTGCCGCCTTCACAGACTTTAAACGCGCTGCGGATGGCCAGCTCCGTTTTGCCATAGCCCACGTCACCGCACAGCAACCGATCCATGGGCCGCTTTTTCTGCAAATCTTCCTTGATCTCCGCGATGCACCGCAGTTGATCCTCCGTGGCCTGAAACGCAAAGGAATTTTCAAATTCCTTCATATCGGTTGTATCGGCGCTGTAGGCAAAGCCCGGAAATTCTTCCCGGGCCGCCTGCACTTCCAGCATGTCCGCCGCCATTTTCTCAACCGCTTCCGAAGCTTTTTCCTTCTGTTTACTCCAGCTCGTGCCGCCCAACACGGACAGCGGCGGCCGGCCTTGTGCGCCGCCGACATATTTCTGCACCAGATGAATCTGCGTGATCGGCACATGCAGCACCGCTTCGCGGGCGAATACCAGAGTCATGTATTCCGCCTGTCGGCCGTCGCGCGTCAGTGTGGTCATGGCGGTAAACTGCGCAATGCCGTGATTCACATGCACCACATAATCACCTGCCTGCAAATCAAGAAAGTGATCAATCGGCCGGGCGCCTTGAATCGCCCGCAGGCGTCGCCGCTGATGATAGCGATGGAACAATTCATGGTGCGCTGCCATAATCAGCCAGTGCTGCTGATCGGTGGGCGTATGATCCGCACCGGTCTTTTTTTCCGTTACACCCGTAAGCTGCCAGCGAAATCCCACCGCCAGATCACCCACGGGAATGGCAATTTTATCCAGCACTTCCGGATGTTTGACGTGGATCAGATCAGTTAATCGCGTGCGCTCGGAAGAATTCTGGCACACCACAAATACCTGATTATCCACAGCCAGGGCCGCCAATTCAGCCAAAGCCGCATCCGGTTCCGTATCAAATTGTTCCACGGAGCGGCACGGCAGATCAATGGTGGTGCGATCATCGCGACCAAACTGCCTTATTTGCGCCCATGCGAATTTCTGGGCCAGACGAAAAATCGCATCCGCAGGATAAATGCCCCGGCCGTCCGGCAGACGATCCATGTAGCTGCGGCCCTGCTCCTGGATTTCCTGCGGCTCAATAAGCCAGATAATCGTTTCTTCCGGCAATGCCGAAATAAAATTGACCGTCTGATCCTTCGGCCAGGTGGCCTGCTTCTCCAAAGCGCTTATACGCAGAAGCTCTATCGGATCAGCCGGCCCCAGCGTTTCAGGGTCAAAACTGTGAATACGTTCAATTTGATCGCCGAAAAAATCAAGGCGGGCGGGTTGCTGGCGTCCGGCGGCCCAGACATCAAGAATATCACCGCGCACGGAAAAATCTCCCGGATTTTCCACAGCTTCCAAGCGGGAATACCCATTTTCCGACAGCCATTGAACCAGCCCATCACGATCCATTTTTCCGCCAGGCACCAGGGAAATAAGTTGCTTGGCCAGCAACTCGGGATTGGGGCACGGCTGCATTAACGCCTGGATTGGCGCAACGTAAAAATCTGCAATTTTGCCCGCCCCAAGATCCGCCAGCAGGGCTAATCGCTCAGCGATCAGTTCATGGGAAATACTCGATTCGCCAGGCAGCACTTCAAATGCCGGAAAGAGACGAGCCGTACAACCCGGTCGAAAAAATTCCAGTTGATCTATGGCATCATCCGCATCATCAAGGTGAGCTGTGACAATTAGTACGCTGCGTTGCATGTGCGCCTGCACCACAGCCGCAACCCCCGGAGACAGGATGCGCCCGATGATCCCTTACCAAGTGGGTGAACGCTTCTCGCGCACCGTCACCTTCGATCCCCACAGCATCCGCTCCTTCGCCGCCATGG
>JAJYPG010000205.1 GCA_021795535.1 Planctomycetota bacterium | reverse complement strand
TTTCTTGAACACGGCATGGTCACTGCATATACTATTGATATGGGGTTAACTTAAGCGTTAAAGAGGTTGCAATGTCGAAAAACAATATCCCGCGCCACGTCGGTTTCATTCCCGATGGAAATCGCCGTTGGGCGACGCGGCACGGTCTGCCCAAGGAAGACGGATATGCATACGGCATCGCTCCGGGATTGTTGCTTTTTGAGAAATGTAGAGATTGCGGGATCCAGGAAATTTCCATCTACGGTTTTACCCAAGACAATACCAAACGGCCTTCGATCCAGAAACTGGCATTCCTGGAGGCCTGCATCACATTGGCTCTTGAACTTGCAAGCCGAGGAGCGGCCCTGCTGGTTTTAGGCGATGACAACTCAACACAGTTCCCCCCGGCCTTAAAAAGATTCGTACAGCGGCAGGGTGCCGGAATGAAGGTGAATTTACTGATCAACTATGGGTGGGAATGGGATCTGAACGGTCTTAAAAACGGCGGCCTGCATTCCGCTGAAGTATCACGTCTGGATCTGATTGTACGCTGGGGAGGAGCACGCCGACTCAGCGGTTTCCTCCCGGTGCAATCGGTCTATGCCGATTTCTATGTCCGGGACGAATATTGGCCGGATTTCGAACCACAGCATTTTGAGAATGCACTGGCGTGGTTTAAGGACCAGGATGACACGCTCGGCGGATGACTCTACGAAATTCATATGCCGGCCAACGCAAAAATTGCAATGCGGATTTTCCCCTCAGGAATGAGCTGCCTCCGCGGCTGGCGTGCCCAGCCACCCGCCGGTAAATCCAGCCCGGCGCAGCCCCCTTACCAGCGGCGGACATTGGCGCATCAGTCGCCAAAGCAGCCCTGAGCGGAAATTTTCAATCATTAAGACAATGGGGCCTTGATTCAGCCCGCAATACCACGGTGAATGCCAATATGGCGATTGTGCCGTTGTGCCCGGAAATGTTGCGTTGAAAGTGGACTTGAATCCATAGGTGTTGCCAACGCGAAGATTTAATGTGTCAAAATAGTCAATTGCAGGCAATACAATTTCCGGTGCAAATGGCAGCGACGCGATGACACCCCAGGGAGCCAGAGTACCGTCATCTGGCCCATCGGGTATGCCTCGCCCCATGTAACCGAAGAATTGACGGTTTTTGTCGTTGATTTTACGAGTCAACGGGCCCGGGCCCAGACTGGCGGTAATTCCCCAGCAGTTTTCACCATATCCTTTAAAACCATTGGGATTGTCAATGGCGTATTGGCGCTGTGCGTACGTGGCGCGGCGGCTGTTTTCAAAGTAATCGATGCTTTTCGTCCGCATGTAATGATCCTGGATGCCTCGGAAGTCCACCCAGAGATGCGAAATCTGATGGGTAAATAATGGACCGGAATATAACAACTCGTAATCGTATATTTTTCTCCAGGCATAAGTGGAGCACCACGCGACATAGCTTTCCTGTGACAGCGCAAATCTCGGTGCGCCCAGTGCCAACAGGTAAAGAAGCAGCGCTTCGTCATACCCCTGCCAGCGATAGGGCAGAAAACCGCTTTCCGGGTTCCAACCGAGGGTAATGGCAACGCCGCCATTGAGCGCCCAGCGCCAATCGGCGCGTGCGTAGAGTTCTTCAGTTAATGCACGAATTTCCCGTTCGGCGGTGTTGTCATTTGAAAAATACGCGGCCGCAGCCAGCATGCCGGCCAGCAGTATCCCGGTATCTACTGTGGACAATTCGCACTTCCGGGCACGCTTGCCGGTGTGCATATCCAGAAAGTGATAATAAAATCCTTGATAACCTGTCGCATCAACCTCTGTGCCCTGGTGACTGTTACGAAAAAATCGCAGGGTTGCCAATGTTCGCTTAACAGCCTCGCTGCGGGTAACAAAGCCACGTTCCACGCCCACCGGGTAGGCGGATAGCGCCAGGCCCACCGTGGCAATACTTGCCGGTGCCCCTTTTTCGATAGTGTCCGCCACCAGACCATTGAGATTATTAACCTCAAAAATAAAATAATCGAACGTTTTGCGTTGAATTTCTTCAAGTTTATCACTATATTTTGGAGCCTGCCTCATGACGTAAGTTCTCCGCTGAATGGTTCCGGCTTCGTTTGCAGGGTAATAACCGCCACACCCTCCGGCGGCACGACCACTTCCAGATGAACCGATTCCTGCAGGCGCGTCCATGGTTGCGGCTTACGAATTATCTGGGACGCCGCGTGCAATTCGGCAACCTCCCGAACGCTGGGGAACTTAGGTTCACCCATTTCCAACCACAGGCGTTTGGCATTGGCGTGATCCTGATCTATACGTTCAATCCAGACCTGGCCGGGTGAATCAATCCCGGTCAACGCAATACAAACTCTTTCACTCTGGATCGGATGGCGTGGAAGTGCATGGTTTGTAAGCACCAAGGTTACATATCCGGTTTTCCGCACCACCCACAGATTTACCGTCTGATGCAGGCCGTCCACCAGCAGTTCTTCAGTACCAAGCCGATGCAGCAGTTCAAAGGCCCGGAACGATGGTTTGGCAACGCCCTGCAAAGTCAATAGACCGAAGCCGCCTTGGAATGGCCGTCCGGGAAAATAATTTTCCTCAAATATGTCGCTGAATGTCCAGAAGCTGTAACCCTGCACCAAACCTCTGGCCTCCAGCATGGTTTTGACGATCACGCAGGCAGTATACGGATCATCGTGCAGGGAATCGCGTGGATCTGAGGAGGCATTCCATTCCGTGTAATAAACCGGCCGACCACGGGCTTTCCGGTGCGTGTCCTGCGCCCGTTGCCGCAGGATGCTGCGCTGGCTGTGTTCCAATTGGGTCAGGGTATCTTCCCCAATGCTGCCCAGAGCATCGGTGGGATAATGATGCGTACTGACGAAATCAGCGGGCAGTTGGTGCTGGTCACAAAAATCAAGAAATTCCGTGATCCATTGGTCATTGGCGGTGGCCGGACCGCCCACACGCAACTGATCATCCACTTGCTTTATCGCCTCAACGGTATAGCGATACAGTTTAAAATAATCGTCCTGCGTACCGGTCCAGAAGGCCGAAAGATTCGGCTCGTTCCATACCTCAAAAAACCAGGTGCGCACTTCCGCCACGCCATAGCGCTGTACCCAGTGGGTAAAGAGGTCTTTGATCAGCGCCGCCCATTGTTTGTAATCCTTTGGTGGTGTGACATTGGCGCGGTATTTGAAAACCACGGTATCACCCGAAGCCAGAGCTGACGGCATGAAGCTTAATTCCACAAAAGGCTTCATGCCAATGGACAGCAAAAAATCACAGATTTGATCCACGTTGAAAAATGAGTAAAGCAGACGGTTTTCTTCGTTTACCAAGGTCCCCATAGAATCGCTTAGCAGATCGTGGAATCGCACATGGCCGAAACCCAATTCGGTATGACAACGCATTAAATGCTTCTGCCAGTCCGCCCGCAGTGCCAGTGGTGCGTGGCCGCTACCGACCGTATGTTCCCAGAAATGTGGCAATCGCCCAATACTTTGCGCACCATCACAACGAAACTCTACGACGGCCATTAAACATCCTTATCTGCCTATCCATAAGCCTTGTATGGCTGTTGCAGCCTTGATGCTTCAGTCTTTCTATTGTACAGCCGTTCCCAGGAATCATGCGTGTCATGTTTGGCCTGGTCCCATTGCAAAGTCGATTTACCTCAATACTGCGCCCAACCGCTCGCTAAAACATCTTCACTTTGCTCGACTGTTTTATTGTCATTACTTAACGGGCTTAAATAGCGGAATAAGCCTGATGGTTTTCCAGGTTCCGTGGTCGTCCACTTTGATCATGGTTGGAAGCAGCACATGATCACGTGTGTTGCATTGACCCTTCACCTGGATGATCATGCCGACATACGGTGCCAGCGGCCTGGGATTTGCGTCGAGTGTCCAAGCGTGGCCATGCACGAGAATGCCCGCCGGCGCGCCGGACAATAAGCATTTTTTGCCGCACACTCGGCCATGGGCGCGGCCCTTGAGCCCGTGCGCGGAATAGCAGTTCATATCCAGAAGCTGACCTTTCCATGTGCCGGCCTTAAGCGGCACGGCAAAAGCACTGACGGACATGACGCCAACGGTAAAAATACCCACAACAGCGGAAATAATTTTACGATTCATAACGTAACTCCAAAAAGAACAGACCACTTCAGAGCGGGCTGATGACCATCATCGGCACCGCCAAAATACTTAATTCAACCACAAGTCCTCCGCACCATCGGCTGCTCCGTTGCCGTAGATATGGGAGCAGCCG
>JAJYPG010000204.1 GCA_021795535.1 Planctomycetota bacterium | reverse complement strand
TTTGGGATTTAAATATTTCATGAACGCAACCTGAAGCAGAAAAATGCAAGTTCGCGGAACAATGGGTTCCGAATCAATACCCCCGGAACGGTTTTTTACATTCAGGAGGATTACCTATGCGGCGGTTTCCAAAATTAACATTGATGGTGGCGGCACTGGGATTGACCTTCGGCCTATCGGGTTGTGGCAAGGGTGGGTCGAGCAGCAGTCAATCCACCACTCCAACCAGCACGCCCGCGGCCACAGCGGCCCCGGCCAAGCCGGTGCATGTATATCCCAAGGGTACGCACATTAAGCTGGCATTTGTCAGCAATAATGTGGCCAATTATTGGAATTTCGCCCATGCCGGCGTGCGGGCATTCGAAAAGAAAACCGGCATTCAGGTAACGTTTCGGGAGCCGGCCAAGGGGACTGTCGCTGAGCAGAATCAGATTATTGAAGACCTTGTAACCGAAGGTTACAACGGCATTGCGATCAGTGTCATTGCTCCCAATGACCAGATTCGCACGCTGGATTCCGCAGCGCGATCTTTAAATTTAATCTGCGTTGATTCCGATGCGCCAAAATCCAATCGGCTCATGTACATCGGTACCATGAACTACAATGCCGGCCTGTTAATGGGCAAAGAAATCGTCAAGCTGCTGCCAAAGGGTGGACAGGTGGCCATTTTCGTGGGCAACCTCGCCGCCCGTAATGCGTATCGGCGATTGGATGGTATTGAGCATATGATCAAAGGTCACAACATTACCATTGTTGCCAAAAAAGAGGACAACCAGGATTATGCCCGCGCCAGGTCCAATGCGGAAAACGTCATCAGCGCCTTTCCGCACTTGAGTCTGATGTGCGGTCTGTATTCTTATAATGGTGCTTTGGCCGCTTCGGCCGTCAAGGCCGCCGGTGATAAGGGCAAGATCAAAGTCATCGCCTTTGACCAGGATCCCGATACGCTTCAGGATATTACAACCGGATTGATTAACGCCACGGTGGTTCAAAACCCGTTCATGGAAGGATATCTTTCATGCAAGTACCTGCGCAACATTTGTGCCGACGGCATGAAAGCTGTGCCGACACCGGCCAATGTGGACACGGGCGTGCAAATTGTGGATGCCAAGAATTTGGCTGCCTATCAGAAGAAACTCGCGAAGATGATGGCCAGTAAATAATCAGTACTGTCGTCTGATCACACAGGATCACCGCATGGCCGAAGACTATATCCTGCGAATGCGGGGTGTTACAAAACGATTTCCGGGCGTTACGGCGCTGGAAAATGTGGACTTGGAACTGCGCAGCGGTGAAGTTCTGGCCCTGATGGGAGAAAACGGCGCGGGTAAAAGTACGCTGATGAAAATTCTCGGCGGTGCTCAGCCACCGGATGAGGGCGAGCTGCTTATTGATGGCAAAGCGGTGGAGTTCCGGAGTGTTTCCGATTCGCGGCGGAATGGCATTGTGCTGGTACATCAGGAATTGATGATGGCGTCCAATCTGGACGTGGCCGGAAACATTTTTCTGGGCAGCGAAAAAAGCCACTGGGGCCTTTTGAATCGGCGGGCCATGCGATCCGCATCGGTATCGCTGTTGCGTCGGGTAGGGCTGTCCTGTTCACCGGCTATGTTGGTAAG
Organism: Planctomycetota bacterium; assembly: GCA_021795535.1. The sequence continues at coordinate 2,647 of JAJYPG010000204.1, read as the reverse complement.
CGCGCTGACGCCCGGCCAGATGCAAATGGTTGAAATCGCCAAAGCCCTTTCCCACAAAGCCAGAATTCTGATTCTTGATGAACCGACAAGCTCCTTAACGCTTACGGAATCCGAGCAGCTTTTCAAAATCATCGGCGATCTGAAACGCGACGGTATTGCCATTATTTATATTTCACATCGGATGGAGGAAGTCAAACGCCTGGCAGACCGTGTGATTGTGTTGCGCGACGGCAAGCGGGTGGGGGAACTGGAGCATGATCAAATTACCCAAAATAAGATTGTTTCCATGATGGTGGGAAGAGAATTGACCAACTGGTATCCGCCGCTGCGGCCCAAGGCAAATTATCCTCCCATTTTGCAGGTCAACAATCTCATTGTTCCCGGCGCTCCCTGTGCGGTGAGCTTTGAAGCCGGGAAAGGTGAGATTGTCGGTTTTGCCGGGCTGGTGGGTTCCGGTCGCACGGAATTAATGCAGGCGATTTTCGGTACAACCCCGTCGCTGGGCGGAACCCTGACGGTAGATGGACAAGCTTTTGCGCCACGCCGGCCACGTGACGCCATCAGTCGTGGCATTTATCTGGCGCCGGAAGATCGTAAGCATCATGGCCTGGTGCTGCCGATGAGCATTGCCCAGAATATTTCCATGCCGGATATCCATAATTACAAACCGCGAATATGGCTGCAACGCGGGCATGAACTGGTGGTGGCTAAAAAACAATTGGAATCTCTGCGGATAAAGGCTCCGGGTGTGAAACACCGCGTGGGGAGTCTGTCGGGCGGAAATCAGCAGAAAGTGGTTCTGGGTAAATGGCTGGCCATGCGACCGAAAATATTGATTCTTGATGAACCCACACGCGGGGTGGACGTCGGGGCCAAGGCGGAAATTTATCGGGAAATGATGGAATTGGCCCAGCAGGGCATTACCATTTTGATGGTCAGTTCGGAAATGGAAGAGGTGCTGGGCATGAGCGATCGGATTGTCGTCATGCGGGAGAGACGAATGGAAGGTGTTTTGCCGCGTGATCAAGCTACGCAGGAGCGCATTGCGGCGCTGATGACCGGCGCGGGGAAAATTGATAAAAGCATTGGAGTCTGATGAGACGTGAGTTAGGTATTTTTTGTGCCGTTGTTGTGATGTGCGGCTTTTTATTCTGGAGCAATCATGACTTCGGAAAAGCCGCCAACATTCTCAATGTTTCGCGTCAGGCGGCAATGCTGGGCATATTTGCCATCGGCAGCAGTTTTGTCATTATCACCGGTGGTATTGATTTGTCGGTCGGTGCGATCATCGGGCTGACCGGCGTGCTGATTGCCAAAATTTCATCCCCGTCCGTACACTGTCTGAATCATCCGCTTTGGGTCGGGATCAGCATTGCGTTGGGCGTGGCATTACTGATCGGATTAATCCAGGGATTGCTGATATCGCGGTTAAAACTGCAGCCATTTATTGTTACGCTTGCGGGTATGTTGCTGGTGCGCGGAACAGCACAAATTATTACCCACGGCGGCACATTAGGCCTGGGCACATCACCGCTGATTAATCTTTCCACCGAAGGTCTTTTTCGTTATGGTTATCACGCCGTTTTAGCCTATCCGGTGCTGATGTTTATCGGGGTGATTATTCTGGCATCGTACCTGCTGCACGGAACCGTGTTTGGCCGATATGTATTTGCCATTGGCGGCAACCGGGACGCAGCGCAATATTCAGGTATTCCGGTGGATCGGGTGGAAACACTGACGTATGTGATTTCGGCGGGTTTGGCCGGCGTGGCCGGCATATGTTACGCATCCTATATCGGGCAGATGACATATAACGTGGGCAACGGCTACGAACTTAACGCGATTGCAGCAGCGGTCATCGGTGGCGTTTCACTGCGGGGCGGTGAAGGCAGCGTGCTTGGAGCCATCATCGGATCGATCATGATGGAAGTGATTCAGAACGGCATTATTCTGTTTAAGTGGGTGTATCATTCGGCGGGGCATCGGGAAGTGTTTCGCTTGAGTTCCAATTGGACCTATTTCATCACCGGTGCCGTGATTCTTCTCGCGGTGCTTATTGATCAGCTTGCCAATATTCTCAATAAGCGCAAGCGCCTGAAACGTCAGGCTCAGATTGCAGCCGCCAAACTATAGTTGACTCGCTGGTGTCATTGCCGGACCGTATCAACTATTTGGCGGACCGATGTTCATGCGCATTAATATGATCCATGCAGTAGCACGGCGTACCGGCGCAGCGATTGCAATAACGGAATTCCATTTCCGGATTCGTACGATCGGTGATGCCGCATGTCGTGCAACGGTGGAACGGCTCATCCATAATGGTCTTCGCCGCTTTCTGTACCATTTTACGGTGGCCATAGCGGACGCGATTGATAATATCGCGGCGGAAAAATATGAGAAAATTCAGTACTGCGGCAACGACAATCACCCGTTGTGACCAGCCGCCGCTAAGGAACATCCAACCATAAAATGCCCACATAATCCAACCAAGATATTTCACCCGCACGGGCAGTACGAACGCCACATAAATGACAAAATCGGGGTATAAAAACGCAAATGCCAGAAATACCGATCCAAACAGGTAAAGGCTTGCCACCGCACCGCCCGGAACAAGAAATGCCGCGGTAATGGTGGCAATCCAGCCAAT
>JAJYPG010000203.1 GCA_021795535.1 Planctomycetota bacterium | reverse complement strand
CATCCTGGGGCTGAAGGCGGTCCCAAGGGTTTGGCTGTTCGCCAATTAAAGCGGTACGCGAGCTGGGTTCAGACCGGCGTGAGCCAGGTCGGTCCCTATCTGCCGTGGGCGCAGGACGTTTGAAGAGGACTCATCCCTAGTACGAGAGGATTAGGATGGACGAACCCCTGGTATACCAATTGCCCCGCTAGGGGCACAGTTGGGTAGCTATGTTCGGACAGGATAAACGCTGAAAGCATCTAAGTGTGAAACCTCCCTCAAGATGAGACGTCCCTATAGCCTCCAGCTAGACTAGCTGGTTGATAGGCCGGAAGTGTAAGTGCAGCAATGTATTGAGCTGACCGGTACTAACAGGCAATCGGCTTGACCACTTTGATTTTCTATCGTTCCCGTTGAGGTTCCTTACAGAACTTCTTCTGGTAACCTTCGATTTTTCAAGTGTAATGGCCACCTATAGTAACTCTAGTAGTAACTTTAGTGCGCTCTTGTAATTCTTTTTTTTGAATTCCTAATGCCGGAGTTGAACACTCACGCAATCTTCACTCGCCAACGGGCGAGGTATCTGGAGTGGTTGGGAAACCAATCACTCCGGTTTTCTGGTGCCTATACGCCAGGGGTAACACAGCTTCCCATTCCGAACAGCACCGTAAAGCCCTGACGGCCGATGGTAGTGCTTCCAAGCGCGAGAGTAGGTGAGTGCCAGATTTATGACCCGGGTGGATCGAAAGATTCACCCGGGTCTTTTTTTGCGCATGACGATATTACTCTACCCTGAAAATTATCGCCTCGATGGCAATCTGTTTCGGACGATAGCCATATCAATCCAGCAAGGCAAAGGTAAACGACCCGGAAAGAATTTGGCGGTTGGCGACATTCACCTCGGCCTGACACAAAAACATTTTGCCAAATGATTTCACCGTACGTACATGAATGACCACGGTCTGGCCGATAGATGGCGTATCGAAAAATTGCACATCACGCAGTCCCGTCATTACGCCTTGCCGCGGTTGGGCGTTGGGAAAAATATCTGGTGAAATATCTGCAGATTGGCGATCTGGAACGCCGCACGCCGCCGCTTGCCCTACCATTTCCAGCAGTGCACTGCGCGGCAGTTTTCCCTCCGATATAAATGGATGCCCCGCATAGATCAGCCGCATAGCGACAATGTCACCAGAGCCTTGCTCCGTTGCAAGGTCCAGCCAGTGCATGGGGCCGCGATGTGGAATGTTTTGTGAAAGGTCCGATTTCATCGGTATGCAATCTCCGCCGCCGCAGTCTTGGCTGCCTCCCGGCTCGATTCGACGATAGATTCTGGCATGCCGCGTTCCAGCGCAGCGGCAATCATGGCCGCAGCCTGTCGTTTAAGCACCAGATGCGGTTTGTCCGCGGCTGCATCTGGATAAAGAATTCCCAGTGGTTCGATGGCCATTGGCGTGTCAAAAAGCTGAAGTTTTCCTGGCGGCATCATGGTGCCGCTTCCATGTATAGCGACGGGTACAACGGGTACTCCGGTCCGCACCGCCAAAAGAAATGCCCCATCATGAAACCGATTCAATTTGCCCGTGCGGGACCGCGTTCCCTCCGGAAAAATATACAAACTCACCCCACTGCGCAGGCTTTCCACAGCTTTGCATAAAACCCGCGGATCGTCTATGGATAGATGGCCGCAAAGTTTCATCATCAGTCCTAGAAAAGGAACCTTAAATGGCCAGCGCTTGGCCCAGCAGCGGGCATCGGTGGGAAGCAGCATGAGCAGTAGAATATCAATAAGCGACTGATGGTTGGCCACGAGAACGCATGGGCCTTTAATGGCGCTCCAGTTAAAGTCGTTAATCAATAGATTTGGTCCGCAAAAACGACGCACGCCTATTCGGCACATGGCTCGCAAAATGTGTCTGGGCCAACGCCCGGTTTTGTCCACTGTTAAAATGCCCATCCACAGGAACGGTGCGAGAAGCAGCGTGAAGACCAATGTGTTGATCACCCACAACGCCATGCCCAGCAGGGTACGCCAAATAATGTGCGAAGAGCTTTTCGATGCGTTCGCTGGGGTCATCTGGCTGATTCCATTCATACTCTGGTTGTTCACAATGTTTATGTCCGGTCAGACCGTTCGCATGGCTGGTCCGCAGATAGACCCTGTGGCTTCGTACTGTTTTATCGGCACATGAATTCATGGCCTTCTCATCCTTCATCCATGCCGCCCGGTCGGATATAATTCAATTCTACCGCCTGGCGGCTATTTGTGAACCTTGTACGGAATGTTATGGCGAATATCGCAATTTCTCAATTTTCCTGCTGTACTCCGCATTTCGCTTCCTTAAACGCCCTTTTTAACGCCTGGCTTGACGGCGACTCTTATGCGCCACCCTATGCGACTTATCCGGACGAAACACAACTTTTCTCACAATTGGTGCATGGGGCTGTGGCTCCGGTTTTAGCTACGCTAAAATCTCCCGCGGATTGCGGTCTTATTCTTGCTACGGCTAAGGGCGATCTCGGCTGGCTTGAGACTTGGCTAGACCAGGCTGGTGAAGGCCGGCCTCCCGGTCATTTTGCTTCCAGTCCACCATTGATTACTGATTGCGCCCATGCAATTGCCCGGCAATATGGCCTAGGCGGGCCGATTCTTGCCGTTTCCACCGCCTGTACCTCCGGACTTTCCGGTCTGATGGAGGCCGCTCTTATGGTTGAGTCTGGTGCGGAAAGGCGGATGATCGTTCTGGCGGTGGATATTGCCGGTGAGTTTATTGTGGATGGATTTCGTGCCCTCAAGGCTCTTTGTGCCCGGCGTAGCCGACCTTTTGATCTTCAGCGTGACGGTTTGGCTTTGGGTTCAGCGGCTGTCGCATGTCTGGTTCACCAGACGGATATGCACGCCGGGGCACCAAAAAGCCGCGAGGGCATCACTACCGTGCCAGCCTTCGCACCCGATTGCTATCTTGTCGGGTGGGGGGGCGCAACCGATGCCGTGCATTTGACCGCGCCCGATCGTGAGGCCGGCGGTCTTATTCGGGCGGTGGAAATGGCATTGCGCAAGGCTTCGTTGGCACCAGACGAAATCGACGGCATTTTTCTGCATGGCACCGGAACCCTTTATAATGATGCCATGGAGGTCTGCGCCGTGAAAAAGCTGTTTCCGAATAATCCGCCGCTGACCGCCGTGAAGGGGTTGGTCGGCCATACCCTGGGTGCCAGTGGTCTTTTGGAGGCGGCCCTGGCAAGCCTCATGCTGCGGCACGATGTTCTTCCCGCTGTTACAGGGCTGCGGGAGCCGCAGTGGCCCGATCTTCATTTTGTAAGTCAGATGCGCCGGGGAACAAAATTGCGGCGGATTCTTAAAACCTCCAGCGGTTTTGGCGGCATTAATGGGGCTGTTATCCTGGAAGCCATCCGCTCTGGTGTTGCCGGCGGGGGGAATGACCATGCCGGTTAAGAGAATAGATAATGACATAAAAACATATTATATGACGCCAATTATGCCTGATCCGCAGAACACTGATTCCACCGCACACATCATCCGGCTCATGGAGCCGGTCTTGAATGAATTGGATAAATCCGTCCGTCATGACACCGGATTGTTCATGAGCCTTCCGGATGATTCCCTTGCCGCGGATATCGCTTTTAATTCCAGTCGACGACTTGATGCGGGAAAATATCCCAGTCCTGCGGCATTTCGCTCCACGCTTCCCAGCACACGGGCTGCGGAAATTGCCATCACCTTTGGTCTTGGTGGGCCGTTGGTTGTTTTCTGCGATCCGCCCGGTGGCAACAACAGTCTGGCCTGCGCCCGTCGCTGGATTTTCAGCGGGGCCATCTCGCTGGCCGTGGTGATTAACTCTCCGGCGTCCACACCGTTTATCAACATGCCATCAGAAATTCAAACAGGCTCGCGGGGTTTTTGGACATTAATTGGCCGCATGTCCGGATAATTTAGTGCTACAGTGCGTAGTGCCGCAGCGCGACATCGCACGGCAGGAGTTCGCTTGCCGAAAACAATCATTGTGTGAATAATGACAATATGGTTACGCATACACTTTGTTTTGTGCGGTTTGCGTGAGAAAATAGACAAAAATAAGGCTACACATGACTAATGATACCTTTGGCATGAAATCCGCTTTCACGCCAACCAGTGGGCGGGAAGTCCCCATAGCGGAGATTGCAACCGTTGTCGGAGACATTGTGGCTCATCAAAAAATTTATGATCTTCATACCCATTTATATACGCCTCGCTTTGGCACGCCCGTAACCAATAACACCGGCACAGCCGATCCCG
>JAJYPG010000202.1 GCA_021795535.1 Planctomycetota bacterium | reverse complement strand
ATATGAAAAGCCCGGTTCGCCACAAGCCCAATACTCCGGATTTGTGGAAATACCCGCGTGCATTCCTGAAATATGATTTTCCCCATGCGGCACTTTCGCATTCGCCCAGTTGCTATAACGCCTTGGTAATGGACTGCGGTGATCCGGCGTACCGGAAATTTCTATTGGGACAGGCCGCCCGGATGATCAAAAGGGTTCCCGATGCCGCAGGAATATGCATTGATCGTCTGGATTGGGTACGTCTCTACGACCACCACATGACGGATGGCGTGAGTTTCGCAAATGGCAAGCCCGTCCAGTCGCTTCTTCAATCCTTTAAGGGCCTTATGGCCAAACTCGGGCCGATGATGCACAACGCGGGGAAAGTTATATTTGTGAATGGCATTGGTTGTCCCCGGCTGGATGTTATGCGGCATGTTGATGGCATAGATTCCGAGGGCGATACGGGGCCGGATATCAACGAGGTTGGGATGCTTTGTCTTCGCAAGCCGGCGATACTATGGACATACACCTCAGACGATTTAAAACCTGATCCGGATGCCTATTTTCAGAGACATCTTTACATGGGCGTTTACCCGTATGCGCCCTATCCGTGGAATAACCACTCCATACAACCCGACGCATGGGCTGATCGATACTATCTGGATTACGGGCCGTTGCTCAACGCCATGCGCGGCAAACAATGGGTGCTCACCCCGCATTGTGTGACGGTAAACAATCCGCGCGTCTTAGTTAATCTGTTCAGGGTTCCCAGTGGTTATGTCGCTCCGGTGGTGTTGGGAGGAAAGGTTACATCAGTACTCCTCACCATCCGTAATGTGGCGGGGCTCTCGGCAAAAGATCGTTGTGAAGCACTGTACCCCGGAAAACCCAAACCGGCAGCACTCTCCGCTCTATATAGAAAGGGAGCACTCGCAATAAGGGTTCGCCTTGTGCGGGGTTGCGCCATGGTTAAAATCAGTCACTGACGGGGCTTGGGAATCGTGGATGTCCGATCCTTAAAGAAGCAATCAGTCAGGAGCCGCGTGCGATGTATGGTCGCTCTATATTTTCAAAACACCCACCTGTTCCATTATCGTCTGATTTCGCTGCGGGCGTGGGGCGATTTCCTCATCGGTTAAATAACAGCCGGGATCGAAACCGAGCCAGTTGTTGGTGGCGGCCTCAGCGCGGGTACGCAGGTTGCCATTACAGACAGACAAAAACCGACAGCCCTGACATCGTGCGGGCAGGTGGGCCTGGCGGTTGCGCAGAATGGCCAGGCGTTCATCTTTGGCATCGGACCATATTTTACTGAAAGGCTCATCGCGAATGTTGCCACAGTTATAGTGCCAACTGAACTGGTCGTAATGCACATTGCCCATGGGATCAATGGCGGCAATATTGCAGCCGGAGCGATTTCCGCCGGTGCCCATCAGGCGATCGCGGACCTTGTCATGGCGAGCCGGGTCCGTCTGTTCAAGATGCAGCAGCACATAGGCGGCGTCGGCATGGTTATCCACCGTAAGAACTTCCAGCGGGGCACCGGCCCTATGAAGCTCCATGCTGCGGGCAAATACGCGGTCAATCACCTGCCGGGTCTGGGCGGGGGTAAGGTCCACTTTTTGCATATTTCCGCCACGGCCACTGTAGGCAAGGTGATACACACAGAGCCGTTGGACATCGTGTTGGATGCAGATGTCAAAAATAGCATCCAGGTCCTGGAGATTCAGGCCATGAACGGTGAAACGGAGTCCAACCTTAATACCGCGAGCGCGGCAATGGGCAATAGCGCGCAGCACGCCATCAAAAGCGCCATCCTGGCCTCGGAGTTTGTCATGGCGTTCCCGCAGACCATCAAGACTTATACCTATATATTTAAGACCAGAATCTGCCAGTCGATCAGCCATGATCTCGTCTATCAGCAGACCATTGGTGGAAAGTGTGCAGGCCAGACCGCCCTGACGGGCATAGCGAATAAAATCCAGTGCTTCAGGGCGAACCAGGGGTTCTCCGCCGCTGAAAAGAACCGCGGGCACCTGGAATTTTATAAGATCGTCCAGCAGGGAAATGCCCTCATTAAAGGCAAGTTCATTGGGAGCCGGATGGGCATTGGCGGAAGCGTAACAGTGGACGCAGCGTAAATTACAGGCTTTGGTTAGCGCCCAGACCACCACCGGGCGTGGCACAGCCTGGGTTTCGCCGCCACGGTTGCGGTGTCCATAACGCAGGCGTTCATTGCCGCCGTCAAAATCACATAACAGATTGGTTACGCTAAGCATAGTTGCACACTCCTTAAAGATGGTCCATTGGGTGAGTAATAAACACAATCCGGTTCGGCGGCCAGCGGGTTGCCGGTAACGCCGAAGGCTCGCGCGCGGCTGCCGCCGCAGATGTCGCGGTATTGGCAGAACCCGCATTTGCCTTGCAGTTTGTCCGGGTTGCGCAGGTCATTGAACAGAGGGGAATTCTGGTAAACATTCACCGGGGAATTGGCGGGGAAGCGGCCACATTCAATGGGCAAAAAGCCGGTGGGGAAAATTTCGCCGATATGACTGATGAACATAACGCCTTTGCCATCATTGGTGCCGACAATATTGGCACCGAGTCCGGCGAGACTCGGGCCATCCCCCGCGGGTTTTCCGGGTTGCCCCCCCGCCGCTTTTACAGAGGCCTGTCGCTGTTTTTCAATAACAAAGCGGCGGTAATGCGGGGCTTCAGTGGTCTTGATGGCATAGGGATGGCGGGTCGAGTGATCGTAGAGCTTTGCAAAAATCTCTTCATATTGTTCTGGGCTGATACGCTGGTCCAGGGTGGCCCGGCCTGTGGGCACCAGAAAAAAGACGGACCAGAGCGCGATGCCAAAACCATCAAGCAGCGTAGCCATGGCATCAAGCTGATCCACATTGTGGCGTGTGATTGTGGTATTGATCTGCATGGACAGACCGCAATCGCGGGCAACATTCATAATTTCCAGCGTACGGGCAAAGCTGCCGGGAACACGGCGGAAATCGTCATGGCGGGCGGCATCCGCACCGTCCAGGCTTACCGCAAGACGGTGCAGGCCCGCGGCGGAGAGATTGCTTACGACATCGCCGGTGACCAATCTGGTGGCGGAGGGGGTCATGGCCATTTTCAGACCAATGGAGACGCCGTGGCGGACGATTTCAAAAATATCCGTCCGCTTAATTGGATCGCCCCCGGTCAATACCACCAGCGGCGGTTTGGGAAAAGCGGCCAGTTCATCAAGCAACTTCAGCGATGCGGCGGGATTGAGTTCATCGGGATGGCGGTGCGGTTGGGCCTCCGCGCGGCAATGGCGGCAAAGCAGATTGCAGGCGCGCGTGACTTCATAGAAAACGACCAGCGGTGAATGGGCGAAATCGTCCGAGCTGTAATCAAGTCCGCCGGGACTCTTTGTTGTTTGTTTATTTTTAAGCATAACCATGACAGACTCCTGCACACACCGATCCGTTGACACTCTGATCCAATATACTTAAACTGGAGTTGTATATCCAATGGTTTATTTTAAGGGAAAAAGCAACATGATTCCCATGACACAGGCCGAAATTACCGCGCTGCTGGACAATGCCCTGATTGGCCGCCTGGCCATGGCATATCCAGATGGCAGGCCTTACGCCATTCCGCTGCCGTTTTGTTTTCTGGACGGGTCTCTTTACCTGCGGGTGCCATTGACTGGCCGCAAGGGCGAGATTCTTGCCCTGAATGACCAGGTTTGTTTTGAAATTGACACCTTCACCGAACAGCTTGACGATTACGCCTCCATTCTGTTGGAGGGAAAGCTGCTGGCCGTCACGGATCTGGCGGAAAAGGCCCGGGTTCGCGTGGCCAACGATGCAAAATATAACAGACTGCGCCATTCGCACCGCGCTGGTCATGGCCGGCGTACGCCCTTGGAAGAGCTGCCCACACGAAAACTTGTTCCGGAGGTTATCAGCGGGCGAAAAATGGATCCGGTATCTGAAGCAGTAGCGGCGAAGAGCGGTATGGATTGATTGCGGGACACAAGAACCATGGTGCAATGTCTCGGCGATTTTCCTCTCAGTGGGCTGGAGCGGCACGGCAGTGGGGATCATGGGAAAATTGGGTAAATTAGATAAATTAGGCAAATTGTGAAAATTAGGTAAATTGCCAGAATGGCGTTTACGGCGAAACGCAAGACTTCCTTCCGCGGCAAAAGGTGCGGAAAACCAAATGGGTCGAGCGTTGTTCATTTTTGCCCCCGAACATCCTTTTATTAACTCTAGTAATGGTGCAGCCGCAGCTTCAAACAATTCTCTGTACTCTTTTCCTCCCTGCCAAGGCCAC
>JAJYPG010000201.1 GCA_021795535.1 Planctomycetota bacterium | reverse complement strand
TATTACACCGCCACGGGTCGTACCGCTAAGCTGATCTTCAGTAATATAAACACCGGAAAGAACAGCGCCGGTAACGCCTACAATGATTCCACCATTTTGCTCGATGATGTGAGTTTGCGGGCTGTTGTGGGCAAGGTGCACCATAAGTAATAAGTGTTTCTGAGTGATTCAGCATGAAACGTCGAAAATGAACCGGCTGGGTGAACCTGCCGGGCAAAATTGCAGCGAAGCGCCTCCAGAAAATTCCAGTTTCCAGATTCCAATTTCCAGTATCCGTGTTACAGCCGCATGGGCGCGGATGATCCGGGCCACAGAGCACGCGGCGGCATTTCAGGCCCGTCGCAACCCGGCCATTACCCGGACAGGCTCCGCGTGAGCAGAGCCGGGTCGGAAGCCGGGCGAACTTTGAGTTTCATATTTTCCAGCGTCTGCATGATTGTTTTTGCGATTAAGGCTTGGCCCACCCATTTATGATCCATGGGGATAATATGCCAGGGGGCAGTGGGTGTGCCGGCGTTGGCCGGCATCCGCTGATAAGCGCTTTGGTAATCCCGCCAGAATTGGCGTTCAGTAAAATCATCTTCGCTTAATTTCCAGATTTGTAGGCTTGACAGAGCGCTGGCGAAACCAGATTAATTAATACCCGCAAGAACAATTCACGTTACCTTAATCGTTGTACCGTTGAGCCATTTGCCGGCAACTTTGCAATACTATTATTCCAGACGCATAATATTGGTGAAATTATCCGGTTGCGAATTGCAACGTCGTTTGCCAATACCTTAGCGGCGGAGGTGACTGCCATGCCAGGAAGCATAAACCGCCCGCGGCCCGCTGGTGGGAAGTATTGCGCCATCATGGTGCTGGGATTGGTAATTATACTGTCGGCGGGCTTTTATTATTGCTATGGTAAACGGCCACCGGACAAGTTGCACATTATTATGCACGCATCGCCCGGCGCTGCCGCACCGGAAGCATCGCAATTATCCCAATGGATACGCGGTTTGATCAGCCCTGATAAAGCCACACGGAAAAATGCCCGCAAGCGACTGATTGCCGCAAATGACGCAGCGCTGCCGGCGTTGAAAAAAAGTTTCAGCGGCCTTACGACACCACCGCTGCGCCGACGGTTGCGTTCAATCCGTGCGGCCATCGCCCGCGCAGACGCACTGCGCGGCCCAATGGTTACATTGAACTTGCACCATGCAACATTGCGGCAGGTAATTGACCGCCTTTGCATTCCGATGGGAATCCACCCGGAGTTCTATCCGCCTTTTGCCACCGGCGCGCCGGTGCCCCCCATATTTGACCACCAATATCTTTCCGTCGATGTTGACCACCAGCCATTTTGGACAGTGGTCCGGAAGTTGGCGCACGTGACCGGGATAAGTCCCGGCCCCGGCTTTTCCGGCCAGTCACTTTATTTCGGTGCCAGCGGCCGGTTCGGTGGAACGCTGAACAGTAATCCGGTAGATGAAAGTGGGCCGTTTCTGTTTGTGTTGGAATGCCCCGGTGAACACTGGGGTGGACGTAAGCCGGCCGCGAAGCCCCGCGCAAAAAATTCATCGCCTGGGGTGTTTCTCCGGCACAGGGCAATGGGCTTTGTCGAACCCGATATTGAACCCAACCCACAGCAGATCCAACTGGGACTCGATATGCTGTGGTGCCCGGCCGGCAATCGCTTAAGCTATCTGGGGTATTTGCAACATCTGCAAGCGATGGACAGCGCCGGAAAATCCATCCTGCTTTTTAAGAAAGCCCTTCAGCAGCAGTTCAGCCAATGGAATCAAGACAGGCAAATGGAATTCACTGGCTCTCTTGTATTGAAACGCCCGGGGGCGGGAATAAAGACCATCGCAATGATTCGCGGAAGCGTGCCGATCGTCATGTCCTTCGATCCATTGACGCGACAGATTAACAATTTGGCCTCGGGCAAAGCTTCTCTGGACATCAGCGGATTACATTTCAAATTTGGTAAACCAACGCCGGCCCCGGCAGTTCCCGCAATTCCTTCCGTCCAGACATGGACCGTGTCGCTGACAATCCGCGCAAATATGATTGATCAGCGGAGCGCGAAGTTGTTGGCGTGGTTCCTGCATAGCCTGCACAATAACGATGAACAAGTAGTAATGTTTAGGAGTGCAACAGGAGAATACCATGGATCGCCCCCGATTTCCCGCGACAGTGATCTGGGAGCCTGTTACCGCTACAGCTTTGAAATTGACGGACCCGCCCCTGTTTCAGCACGCGTGAGAATATACCGCCAAAGATCAATAAAACTAAGTGTTCCCTTTGAGTTTAGAAATGTACCGGTGCCGCAATGATAAAGGTATGCGTGTAAGGAGAATATAAATGCCGATAGCAGGAATCAGCGTCCGTAGAACGGTGATCGCGGCAACCGTGTTGACCGCAATGTTCGCCGCCGGCTCATGGGTCCACGCCGCCAGCGCGGTCAGTAAGCAAGTTTCTCCATCGCTTTCCAAGCTCGAATCTATTAACATGCTGCCATTCTCGACGCCATCGCCGCCAGCACGGACCTGCGCGGGCCACTGGTTTCTCTGAATTTGAAACATGTATCCGTTAATCAGGCGGTGACGCAACTGTGCTCACAAGTCGGAATTACGGCCTTTTACAATCAATCATTGATATGGCCCAGGATGACATTCAATATCCGCCGCCAGCCATTGTGGAAGGTACTGCGGCGCATCGCCGGCATCACGAGTATTGGCCCGATAGGAAACGCGTACAACAACTATCGCCTGCAATTTGGCCGCCAAAACCTTTTTTCCCGCGACGTTCCGACCGTAGTTCACGGAGCGTGCGTGCTGGCAATTCAATCCATTCGGCGCTATCAGAATAAGTGGTTAACGAGGGTAGACCCCTCTAATAAAAAACGAAACTTTGCGGCAATCTGCTTTGTGCTTTGGGCACCGACGCCGGATCAGATTCTTGAGCAGATTGGCGGTTGGCATGCGAAGGAAATTATCACCGATTCTCATGGAAAAGTGTTACGGATCGCCGCCGCTAAGGCCTCCCAAAATGTCTGGCCGCATGAACGGGCCGATGCCCTGTTTCCGTTCCAACTGCATTTGCCATGGCCGCCGCCCGGTTCCGCAACCTTGGCTTTGCGCGGTAATTTACGCGTGTATCTTTCCAGTGATATACAAACCATGCATCTTGGCAACCTGAAGCTTGGTCGCACCGCATTAACCGATGACGGCATGGCGCTGAAATTCGCAAAGTTGCGGCAGATTCCCGGCGGCTGGAAACTTCGGCTGGATATTGGTAGCCCGCAAGGCTTTTCATTCCAAGGCAAAACCAGCCATTGGCTGGCCTTCGCTCAGATTCCGATTGAACATTGTTTTACAAAACATCTTTTCGGAGGCAAAGAATTCACCCTGTATAACGCCGCAGGTCAGCCAATGCGCGTTACCAGCTACTCCGGCGGCCTGGTGCCAGGCAACTGGGGGGCCTACCGTTACACTCTGAATATTGCCGGCGCCAAGCCCCAAAGCGCCACCATAAAATTCTTCACCCGCACCATCCTTACCAAAGTTCCCTTCGATTTCAAAAATCTGCCGATTCCCCGCTAAATCGGGAAAATCAATGTGTGGCATCCATGCGCTCCGGATTGACAAACTCAACTTCGTACCCGCTTCCATGAAAGCCTATTCAATTTGTCAGTTCCCTCATGTGTCATTTATAATGCAGGCTTGGTTATGAAACCTTGATTTATGTACCATCACAGGCCGAACGGAATATAAGATCGACGAAATTCGACGATTCTCGGTGGTGCCGCCCGGCGGCTGGACATATTGTGCTTGAACTGGAGATTTGCCATGAGCGATGAACGCAAGATCTTGCTGGTATTTACCCCCAGGGTGGGATATCAGCATGATGTCCTTGAGGGCGTGCGCCAATACACCGCTCGATTGCCAAGATGGTCGCTTAAAGGAGTTTATCAGAATCATCCGAATATCATCAGGCTGATACAACGCTGGCAACCTCATGGAATTCTTGGCTTGATCGAGCACGAAGATATGGGTGAGGTTATTGCCGATCTCGGCATTCCCACCGTCGATGTAGCCTCGTGCATCCCGAATTCCCCAGGCGGGCAGGTTAAAATTGATAATATTAAAATCGGCAGCATTGCCGCGGAATTTTTTTTGGCGCAGGGATTCAGGAATTTCGGTTATCTCGGTGAGTCGACGGCCCTGTTTTCCCGGGAACGGTATGAAGGGTTTGCGGCCGCACTCAAGGTCGCCGGCGCCGATTGTAAGAGTAAGTTTCTGGTGGATCGCGAGAAACAATATGGTGGTGATGATGA
>JAJYPG010000200.1 GCA_021795535.1 Planctomycetota bacterium | reverse complement strand
TTTGACCATCCGTAAGGAGTCTATGATGGCTGATATTACTTTCAAAGGCAATCCCGTTCACACCGTTGGCGACGCTCCAAAAGCGGGCGGAAAGCTCCCGGCATTTACCTTGACCAAATCGGATTTAAGTTTATTGAAATCCACGGAATTGCCGGCGAAAACGATCATTCTCAATATATTTCCAAGTATTGATACATCAGTTTGCGCCCGATCGGTTCGACAATTTAATGTTGATGCGGCAAGTCTTGCCAATACCACGGTATTGTGTATTTCCGCTGATCTGCCCTTTGCCCAAAGCCGCTTTTGCGGAGCCGAGGGTATTAAAAACGTTCTGACGCTTTCAACCTTCCGCCATCCGGAATTCGGCAATGTCACGGGATTAACCATGGCTGATGGACCACTGGCCGGTCTGCTGGCGCGCGCGGTGATCGTGGCCGATGGCTCCGGAACGATTAAATATGTGCAATTAGTTCCTGAAATCGCCCAAGAGCCGGATTACGCCGCCGCTCTTGCTGCCGCAAAATAATCAGGAAACGCTGTACATCCGGCTCTATTCGGTTGATTGCGATTGGGCATTAAGCTACCATTATTGATTGTAATGGAGTAGTGTTTCCCATGATTTCTACAATTTTAGCAACTGATTTGCACGTTCCCGATGGCGTCCGGAGTCTTGTGAAGCGCCATTTGCGTTTCAAGGATGAGCTGCTGCTTATGGCAATCGTATTCAAGTCCCGGCGGGCAAAGTCGGATATTGTCCTGTTTGAGGTTATAGAAAATTTTGGTGCCGGAGCAGTTGATGCTGATCATGAACTGTTTGAAGTCAGTCTCGGCACCAATTCCGGAGTCGAGCTCGACCCGGGACAGAGACTCCGCCTGGTTCTTACCAACCCTGAAGAATTTCGGCAGGCTGTCAGAGATCGGTGGTCAGGTATTCAAGATTTGACCAAGGCTATTGATCGCGGAGATTTCAAAGTGCTGCATTGCCCTCGTAACCAGGCTGGACTTCGAGCATTGATCCATGCTTGATCCCGCCGCCCATCTGTGGTTGTCACAGGCACATTCCGATTTCTGCGCCGCGAAGCGTGTCTATCAGGCCGGTGACGACAGCACCTATTGTCAGGCGATTGCTAAGTACCAACAGGTAGTTGAAAAGTCAGTTAAAGCCTTGGCAGCCGGACTGCAACATGCCAAAATCACCCAGATCTCCAGCGGCCATTATTACAAACATGACGTGGACCGCTTGGCGCAAGCCATTCGGCACTCCCTTGACCCCAAGAATGTCAACGAAATTCACGATAAGGTAGCCGAATTATTCAATGAGCACTATCGTCAAGAAATCAAAATCCTTTCCAGTTTCGCGCCGCGCAGGCCACCACCGGGAGCACCTCACCAGCGGAACACAGAATACCCGTTCCAAAACGCGAACGGCGGCTGGACCGCACCGGCGAAACCGAAGACTTTCACTTCCCAGGAGGTGACTCGGTTCAGCGATTTGGCCGATCAAATCTGGAAACGATGTAACAAAATTATCTCGGCGCTACCGAGGCTCAGTCAAAACTGAATCTCACATTCGGTCGCCCTGCTTTGGGCCGCGCTTATCTGCTTTTATGGCACACTGCCTTTAATATCCGCCGATTCGTTGTTCACGGCGATTTTCATCGGGATTTTTGACATGGCCCGCCAATCCAGGTGGCATTTCCAGTTACGGTCATCGCGTTCCGGATAATCGGTACGGTAATGCACGCCGCGCGTTTCCTGCCGCACCCCCGCCGCCGCCGAAATAAGACGCGACATTTGCAGCATATTCTGCAATTCCCACCCTGCGGGCTTATCAAACACTTTGTCCAGCAGGTAGTGCGACCAAAAGTCAATAATTTCCAGTGCCTCATCCAGCCGGGGTCCGACGCGTTCGATGCCGACATTGCGCCACATTAAAGATCGCAAGGATCCAAAGACATCCTGGATGTCGAATTCCGTACGTTCACTAGGGGCGATTTCCGCTGTCACAATCGGAACTTCCAAAGAGCGGCTGTGCCCCGCCAGCGCTGCCGCGGCGTGCTCGCCGGCCCGCTTACCGAAGACCAACGCTTCAATAAGGGAATTACTGGCAAGACGATTAGCTCCGTGCAGCCCGCTGTACGCGGCCTCGCCAATGGCGTACAAATCTTCAACATCCGTGCGCCCGAGCAGGTCGCATGCCACCCCGCCCACCATATAATGGGCACTGGGGTGCACCGGTATGGGTTGCCGTGCGGGGTTAATGCCAAACTGCATACACACCTGGTAAATGCCCGGAAATCGTATCTTAAACGCCGCTTCGCTGATGTGCCGGCAATCAAGAAATACATGC
The DNA here is from genome assembly GCA_021795535.1 of Planctomycetota bacterium. The sequence continues at coordinate 1,975 of JAJYPG010000200.1, read as the reverse complement.
GTTGTGCGGGTTTTGGCCATCTGCGCCATGATGCTGCGCGAAACCACATCGCGCGGAGCCAAGTCCGCCTGCGGGTGATAATCCGGCATAAAATGATAGCCGGCCTTATCAATAAGCCTGGCTCCTTCACCGCGCAGAGCTTCACTGACCAGAGATCGCGCGGCGCCGGCAATGTAAATGGTTGTGGGATGGAATTGTACCATTTCCATATCTCTAAGTGTCGCCCCCGCCCGCCATGCCATGGCGTGCCCATCCGCGGTGGCGATGGAGGGATTGGTCGTTTCCCGATATAAAGCTCCGGCTCCGCCGCTGGCCAAAAGGGTTTTGCGACCGAATATCATGAACAATCCGCGCTGCTGATTCCAAGCCACAGCGCCCAGAACACGATTCTCCTGCGTCACTAAATCCAGAACGAACGTATGTTCCAGAATCGATACCTGCTCATGCCTGCGAACCACGCCCATGAGGCAGTTTGCCAATTCGCGCCCGGTGGCATCGCCCAGGGCGTGGACAATCCGTGCAAAGGAATGCCCGCCCTCACGCGCAAAGGCCAGGCGGCCATCCGTTTCGCGGTCAAAATTCGCCCCCCACCGTATCAACTCTTCAATGCACGCCGGGCCTTCCCGCACCACCGTTTCCACCGCCGGCCTGTCGCCTATTCCGCACGCCACGGTCAGCGTATCTTCAATATGGCTCTGGAAACTGTCATCCGCCCGCATCACGCCGGCAATACCGCCTTGCGCATAATACGTGTTTGATTCCGACAATTGATGCTTGGAAACCACCAGCACATCCAGCGATTCAGCCGCCGCTGCCGCCGCCCGCAAGCCGGCCAAACCACCGCCGATGATCAATATATCGGTATGTATTTGCGGCAAGCGTCTGGTTTTAAAGGGCAGCAGATACCGGCGATTCATTCTAATACTCCTCACGATTGCGACGGACGCAACATCATGATTATAAGGGGGTCACATATTTATTTCCGGTCCGTGGCGGTGCGGCCTTTTTATTCAGCGCGCCGATAGTTCTCTCAGGGGTTCAGGCCCGGGTTATTTTACCGCGACCAGCGCGGATACCGGCGGTGGCGTTGCGCGTGTCTACAATGCGTCGGGCGTGCTGTACAATAAATTTCCAGTCATAAACCGAGTGATCCGTCGCGATCAGCACAAGATCATACCGCTTAAGATGTGCGGCCGTGAGCGCAACGGACTTCATTTTCAGATCATGCTGCCGCTGCGGATGCGTCCGGGGTATGAACGGATCATTGTAGTCCACGCGTGCGCCGCGGTCTTTAAGCTGTTCAATAAGCACAACGGAAGGCGATTCGCGCAGATCATCAACGTCTTTTTTATACGCCAGCCCGAGCACTAGAATCCTTGATCCGCGAATGGCGCGACCGGCATTATTGAGCGACTCGGCTACTTTACCAATGACATGATACGGCATGGCGGTGTTCAACTCGCCGGCCAATTCGATAAAGCGCGCCGTGACATCATACTGCCTGGCTTTCCAGCTTAGATAAAACGGATCAATGGGAATGCAGTGGCCGCCGAGTCCCGGACCGGGATAAAACGCCTGGAACCCAAACGGTTTGGTTTTGGCGGCGGCGATGACTTTCCATACATCAATACCCATGCGGTCAAGAATTATTTTCAATTCATTAATCAAGGCGATGTTGATACAGCGGTAGCAATTTTCCAGTATCTTTCCAGCCTCCGCAATTTCACAACTTTCCACCGGAACCACGGTTTTCACCGCTCGACCGTACAGGGCGCAGGCGGCTTTCAATGCACCGGCATCCATACCGCCGACAACTTTGGGAATATTGAACGTCTGAAAATCCCCGCGACCCGGATCTTCACGTTCCGGCGAATAGGCCAGAAGAAAATCCTTTCCGGATTTTAATCCCCCGGCTTCAAGCACCGGCAGCACAACTTCCCGCGTGGTGCCGGGATACGTGGTGGATTCGAGAATA
>JAJYPG010000199.1 GCA_021795535.1 Planctomycetota bacterium | reverse complement strand
GGCCCAACTGGCAATGGTCTTAACCTGATCATTGTTCTGCACCGCGAGAATGCGCAGCGGCGCCAAGTTCACCTGCTTTTTGAACGCGGTACGATTCTGATGCTGAATTTCCGCGGTACGACGCATGAGCTTCATACTCGGGATGGGGTTGACCCGCGGTGAACCGGGCCCGATTTCCGGATGACCAGCCGGCATATCCCTGGTGGAACCCTGCTCGATGGGCATGACCGCACGGGCATTTATTACGGCCAATGCGGGAACAGCGGCTGCCATCAGCAACGCCAGCAGTGAGACAATGGGTTTGAACTTCATGAGAACACCTCTTACAAATTCCGGCTATGGTGTCGCCGCCGTTGCGCCGGATGAGGATTCATTACAGCGCTTTTGCGCGGCGGCAAACCGCGCCAACTGTTGCTTTTTTATATTAAGCAAAACGGGCTTAACATAAAAGGCATAACCAATTCCAAAAATAATCATAATCACGCCGACAATCATCGGATACAAGCCGTTGGTATTGCCCACCCCCAGAACCGTAAAAGGCGTACCATTGGCCTGCTTTCCGAAGCGGGCTTGGAAAAAATGCTGCCCATCAAGCGTTTCCGGATGATTCAAATGAATCACGGCCAGTTTCGATTGATGGGTTTTCAAATTAGTAAAGCGAACTTTGCTGATAAAATCGCGCGGAAAGCTGCTGCCGCCGGGATAAAACAATTCCTTGCATGAAAGCAGCGTCAACGCGGCGGGAAGCTTCCATTCCAGCGTGGAAAATACAAAACTGACTTTACCCGCGCCAGGCACCTGTACCGATGTCGGGGCCAGATCGCCATGCAGGCCGAATTGTTGGAATGGTAAAAATATTTGATTATCCGTCCATTTTCCACGCGATACCGCAAGCTGTAGCACGCAGTGCCCCATCGTCTGTTCCAGTTGCGGCCGCCTCTGGGCGGCGGGAATCAATTCCGGACGATAGACCACATTGGCCAATTCCCGCACAGAAATGCTGAAGGGGATCCCCGCGACCGCTGTCGCGACAGGATGTCCAATGGCAATGCGATGTTGGGTTACCGCCCCACCGGCGGCGCGCTGGATCAGGGTGAGTTTTCCTGATTGATGCTCGACTATCCAGAACTGATATCGTCGGGCATCTTCATACCGAATATGAATCTGATGATCAATCTTATCGGGAATCAGCTCGCGTTTGCCGTGATTGAAAACAAAATCCACGGTTTTGGTCGGATACCGAAACAGCGCCACGCGCTGAAAATGAAACGGTTTTTTTCCGGTTTGTGCGCGGTACACATCAACCATATACGCCTGACTCTCGGCCCCCTGATAACCTTTTGACAGCAGGGGCATTTTAATTTCCCGCCTGGGAATAAGGGTATAAGGTGTGCCGGGAAGAGGGATTTTTTCATTGGGTTTAATGACCAGCACCCTGCGGAAATGATCCGATGGAATACTGACAATTAAAGCGTTATTACCCTTAAAGCTCGTCGTGATATCACGCAGCCGACGGGCACTGGGATGATACAGATATTCAATGCCGCAAGGCAGTCCGGAATCCGCCACGCGCAAGCGCGGGGTTTTGGCCAGCAGCCATTGGCCGCCGCTGGCCATCCCGGTGGCGCTTAAATTAAATTCCAGCGCCGGCTTTCGCGCCGGTTGCCCCGATTGGCGCCGCACCGCCAGCGCTTCCAAGTTCGTATACGGATAATACCCCACCACCCGCACTTTCACGCCGGATAATTGTGGTGAAAGCCGCGCTACCATTTTCGCGGGGGCGGTGATATTCATGGGATGATGGTTTTTGGTCGAACGTTCTCTGAATAAGGGCAAAGAAGGCAACGGCAACATGGCGGATTTGCCGTTCGCACTGCCCGCCTGCATAAATAGCGCCCGTTCAGCATTGTCATAATAATGATACACGGTCTGGTGCAGGAAAATCCGGACCATGCCCTCTTTTTTCATGCCGAAATAGAAAAACAGCCCCACCAGAAGCGTGATAATGCCGGTATGCACGGTCCAGACGCCGAGTTTGTAAAGCGTTAAAGGAATCCTCCGCAGCGTTACGGTAATCAGGGTTGTCGCCAGAAGAGCCATGAGTATCACCATGGGCGCGGAATTAAAAAAGCCCATGGTCGATACATCAAAATAACTGCGCACGCTTGGCAGACCGGAACCAACGGCAATATAAGCCGCTGTTAAAAAAAGCCACACCAGCCCCAACTTCACTGAACTGAAAAATTGCACCAGCCACCCGACCGGGCCTTTATATGCGGCAAGCCGATCAAGAAACCGTCCCGCCGCGGCCGGGCCGCGACCGATGCGCAACATGATACGTTCGGTGCGCCACAGCGGCGGCGCAGCCTTGGATGCGGTACCGGGCGAGATACCTGCGGGGTCTGGTGCTTCAAGCGTATGGGTCATCTTGTTCCTCTACCGCTGGGCCTTGGCATTTACGTATCGCGCCAAACCCGAAAGAGTGGATTGTAGCAAAACGCCAACCGCAAGTCTTGTGAAATTAATCACAAATTGAAAAATCAGATTTTCACCTACCTATTTACGCATTCCTAAAATAGGCTGTTAGCCCTTGGGTGAGCCGGTCAGCAACCACCTGTAACTCCTGCAGCGCGGCAGCCCACCGGCTTTATAAGCGTTACAAGAGTTGTATACGCGATCAATTCGTCCGAGGTTTGGTCAGAACGGGCGGTGTTAATTGAAATGCCGGCCAACGCGGCAAGGCAGTTACGGGCGTCGCAGCGCATGTAGGCAAAAAAATATCAGGTCACGCGATTTTTTCATCGGGCGGCTCGACGATTGGGGCGGGCGGTGGCGCAGCCAGGGTGGCAGCGGAATCGGTGTCAAACCGGGGTTGGCGATCCGCCTCGGCCTTTTCCAGCGGAGTTTTGTCATTGGGGTGCATGCGCCGCCAGATTTCGTCGCGGTCTACTGACACTTCACGCGGAGCTTGAATCGCCAGGCGAACGCTGCCGCGCGACCACTTAACCACTTTCACTTCGATCGTTCCGTCAATAATGATGCTCTGCCCTTCACCACGGCTTAATGCCAGCATTGTCCACCCTTTCGACGCGATTCCTCTATACATCATCAACCACAGCAGGCGGGCAATACATCGCGGGTCCGGCCCATCCATGGCATTGCGGTTCCTCGCAACCGTTAAATTATAGCGATAGGACAAGAAAATTGCCTGTGCCCTTAGATTTCCACCTTCACCCACACCATTGTATTGTTTTTCCGAAGATGCGCCACAAATCCGGCGCTACTCTCGAGCGGAGGCGTAAGGCTGCTGCGAAAGGCATAGACGGCCTGCCCCCTTCCGTGCAAGGGGCCCTCATACCACGGCGTAAGGATGGTGGAATCACTCCGGGTGCCGGCTATTCTCTCGGCATTAGTGGTCGTCCGACTGAGCTGGAATCGGCCGCTCGCAGTGCTTCAATTCGGCACACCCATCTGTTAAGCCACGGGCAGCCCGCCGTGAGCTTGGGAAGCGAAATAGCTGCCGCCGCAGCAACACCCCAAGTCACTTTATCATAGCTCGGCATGAGTTTGATAAGCCGCTTCGAGGGCGCGTTTTCAGGAACATCGTTGATCAGTTCCACCGATCCGCCACATTCGGTCTTAATCCTTTTCATCTCCTGGGCGACATCGCGATCATTGAATCCGCGCCCCGCCGCCGCTATATTTAACGCACTGGCGGCAGGGTCCACAAACAACAGACTTTCAAATTCATGCAGTTGCACACAAGGATGAAACCGCCCAAGCAGCTCGTTCCTGAGGTCCGCTTCCAGAAGTCTCTCCACGTGGATGCCACGCTCTAAGACGGGCTTGGACCGCGAGTCTGTTCTGCCCGGCCATGAGTCTGGCATCGCATAATAGTCCACCAGCACCGCAACATGGCGATCGCAACGCTCATTCGCCAGACGCAGCAATTCATCCCGGTACGCGAGCCATGAGCGAACCCCTCCGTGCTTTCGCTGCGGCTTACCGACCAGGGTGCCCGCCAGAGCAATCCCGCCCTTAGCTACATGCGGTGCGACCACTTCGCGGCAGAATTCGCGTTCTGTTTGGCCTTCGCAAAGCACAATAAGGTCAAGCACGGTTCACCCCACCGCGAAGAGTGCCCTTCTGCCACAGCTCGCCGACTGTGAAATCGTTGAGCCAGCCCGCCAGACTTGCCGCATCAAGGCGATTAAACTGCGTCGCCCCATGCACCATGTCAACCGCGATAATCTGCTCCGGTTCGAATTCACTGACCAGCGATGGCGATTGTGTCGTCAGAATAATTTGCATCTTGGTTGATACTG
>JAJYPG010000198.1 GCA_021795535.1 Planctomycetota bacterium | reverse complement strand
GATGATCCTCCTTGATCAGAACCAATTACATCGCCAGCATCCTTGCCAGCACCACTCCTCTTATCGGACTAAACCCATCATTGCCTGTAATATCAGACGGAATGAGGCACTAGTAAAAGACCCCAGAACAGCAATCCCGCTGCGCCAACAACCATTCCCCCAATAGCCAAGCCGCGCGGTTTTTTGCGCAAGCCAAACAGGCTTAAAATAAGTCCGGGAATAAGAAAGATGCCGGTAAAAAAACCAATTATTGAGAAGATAAAGCCGATTATTCCCAGGGTATTGGTGCCGCCCTGTGGCGGGCGGTTAATGAATTGTGCTGTGGATGCCACGGTGGTGGAAGTCGCCGCACAGCGCGGACAGACAACCGAAACTCCCGCCGGAGGTGGCGGTCCATTGGTCGCAAAATCGTTTCCACAACGCGAACATGTCGCCATGTTGTTACTCCCCAAAATCGCACACGTCAGGCTGTCTGACCATAGACCATAGATCAAAGCAACGCAAAAAGTTACATATCCCAAGTAATTATAACCGCATGAAAAGTAATGGGAAGAGTATCAACAGGAAATTTAAGCAATAACATGGATATGTTGTGGCGTGTTGCCTGGCGTTATGGCGTCCGCCGCGATCCCAGGGGGCTTGCCCACAGGCATGTTTGAGTTTTCGATCCCGATTAACTATCGGGGGGACGATAAAAACAGCCCATCCGACGGGGGCCTCCTGTTACTCTTTAGTGCCTGACTCTGGCCGGGCTTTGGCATAATCCCCCACAATGCCGTCCGGGGTTACCAGAAAAAGCTTGTCGCTAAGTGGATTAACAGCGGCGGCGAAACGCAGCTCCACCTGGTGACGCAGCCAATGCATCGTGGCCTCATCCTCCGCGGCAAACGCCAGGAGAACGTCACGATCCGGTACCGCCATGTAGAAAGTGTTGCCCAGATGTGGCCGCAGGTGCCGCTGTACCAGTGGCAGAAGCACACGGGCGGAATTCATCGCGTCGTCCTGGGGGAAACTGAAAAGGCAATAATTTCCGCTGTTGCCGCCGGTCATGCTTAATTCACGGGTTTGCCGCAGCAAATTGCTCATGGCGTGGCTATGAAGCATTTCCTGATTAACCTGCCAGTATTTGCAGTCGGCCTGCGTAATAAGCTCCGCGCTTTGGCGAAGCTGATAGCAGATGACCAGTTGATTCACCCATTCCTCGCGCACAATTCCATCGGGCATGGCGTAAGCCAGCGGCTCAGGCACCAGAACGGGGAATACGGAATTACGCACCGCCTGCCAGCCTTCAGTGGAAGCCGGCAGCGCGGAGTCTTCCACCAGCAGGTCATCAAAAAACTGTCTAACGTTTTCTTCTAGTCCCTCTGGTTGATCGATATAGGCTTGATGCAGTGGCGAGACTTTTATCCGCATGCCCCCCACGTTAAGAGTCTCATCATCCACCACGCTCACGGATTCCGTCGGTACATTCCGCCGGGCCATGTCCACCACTGCCTGAATGAAGGGTTTTTTAAGCTGCATTGCGGCACCAAGTTTCACACTTTGGATGATGCCGTTGAGTGCAGATTGAAAAAAGTCCATCGCCGTTCTCGGGCCATGCGCCGCGACCAGAAGCGTGGCTCCATCCGCACATACCGCCCAGAAGCGCCAGCTTGTCGCCGTACGCCCGCGCCGCACCCGCGGCAGCAGATCGGCAAGCGTTCCCAGCCGCTGTTCGCCCCTGGCCGTGTATGTAAGATGGTGGGTTCCCGGCACTTCGCATGGTTTTTCCATCATTCGCGCCGCTTTGAGTTTTTTGTTCCAGTGTTTCAGTGTGGATCGTACCTGATGTGCGGTCGGCAACGGGCCTTTTTTTGCGTCATCTTTCGCATGAAGTGTTGTGATGCCCGTGGTATTAAATAGCTGAAACTCCAGGAGGATTGCCGCAGATGAATCCCGCACAATGAGGCGGGTTTCATCATAAATCTGATGGCTGAAATCGTCAGGAATTTCCAGCGAGATATTTTTCATCATTAACCGGGTCAAATTACTCATGGTGTCAACCTCCTGATATGTCCGTATCGCACGAAATGAACGAACGGAATTCCCGCCGGAACAGGCCGGTATAAAGCGTCACGCGACGCAATTATCCAACCCGACCCATGCAACTTTTTTTCACTGTTCAGAACGAGTGTCCGAGTGAGATGATTTTCCGTCCCCGGTTACACTCAACCTAACGTGTACAAGAAGTTTATCGAAATAAATCAGAAATTTAATGCAGGAAATCGGTCGGAAATTCATTTTTGGGACGCAGCCTGTAACAATGGCTTTTTCTGACAATTCCGCCACACTTTATGGCCCGAATGCGACAAAACGAATCGCGATGGAGAATACGCGATGGAGAATAAGTGATGGGAGATACTCGGCTGTCTTTGCATTTTTTAGGAATCAGCCGGTCTAACACAATGCCATCTGCCAAATCATCAATATAGACGATCGGGTCTGGAACTGCTCCGGCGACTTGTAATGTGTATGTCCGTTTTTTATAGGGAACATTGTTTTTTCAAGCTCTCCGGCACGACTGCGGGCACGGCCCTGGTCCGGATGTATCGGAACCGTCTCCCGATAAAATCAGACGCGCCCGCGCCAACGCTTGTACGCAGGGCCGCTGTTGGATACTGTATGAGACTGTATGAAGCGGTTTTACTTTACAACAAAGAAGGATTCTTCGGCATGAACTCGCCCAATTTCAAAACGGTAGTTGTTCCAGCACAGGGTCAACGCATTACCATGGGGACTGATAAAAAGCTCCATGTGCCTGATCACCCCATTATTCCGTTTATTGAAGGCGATGGCACCGGGCCTGATATATGGCGAGCCAGTGTGCGAGTGCTTGATGCGGCGGTGGAAAAGGCTTATCACGGCAAACGTAAAATTGCCTGGATGGAAGTTTACGCGGGCGAAAAAGCGTTCAATAAATTCAAGACCGGAACCCTGGAAGGCGATGCCAAAGCTTGGCTGCCTGATGATACCGTTGAAGCGTTCCGCCATTTCCTCGTCGGCATTAAAGGGCCGCTTACCACTCCGGTAGGTGGAGGAATTCGCTCGCTTAACGTGGCGCTGCGGCAATTGCTGGACCTTTATATCTGCCTGCGACCCGTGCGATACTTTGCCGGCGTGCCCAGCCCGGTCAAGCGGCCCGAAGCGGTTAATATGGTCATCTTCCGCGAAAATACCGAGGATATTTACTCTGGCGTTGAATGGCAGGCCGGTTCGGTTGAAGCTAAAAAAATTCTGGAATTCATTAAACAGGAGTTTCCGAAGTCTTACAGCAAAATCCGGTTCCCGGAAACGTCCGGTATTGGCATCAAGCCGGTCAGCAAAGAAGGGACGCAACGTCTTATCTGCGCCGCGATTGATTACGCCATCAAACACAAGCGTAAAAGCGTTAATATTGTCCACAAAGGCAATATCATGAAATTCACGGAGGGTGCCTTCCGTGACTGGGGTTATCAGGTTGCCAAGGAAAAATATGGTGCCGTGGAAATTGATGGCGGCCCATGGTGCAAACTGCCCAACGGCATTGTTATTAAAGATTCCATCGCTGATATCACACTCCAGCAGGTGCTCACGCGGCCCGAGGAATTTGATGTTATTGCCACGCTGAATTTAAATGGCGATTATTTAAGTGATGCCTTGGCCGCGCAGGTTGGGGGCATTGGCATCGCTCCGGGTGGAAACATTAATTCCCACACCGGACACGCTATTTTTGAGGCGACCCACGGCACCGCGCCCAAATACGCGAATCTTGATAAAGTTAATCCTGGCAGTGTGGTGCTCTCTGGTGTTATGATGCTTGAACATCTGGGCTGGCAGGAAGCGGCGAATTCCATTATCAGCTCTCTGGAGCGAACCATCGCCGCCAAAGTCGTTACCTATGATTTTGCCCGCCTGATGACGGGCGCGACGGAAGTTGGCTGCGGAGCTTTTGCCGATGCGGTAATCAAAAATTTGCACTGATTGCCTTGTCGCCAAAGTGGCACAGCCACAGGCCCGCAAATCGTTCGAGGCCAAAAGGGCCGATGGACGGAAGTATTAGAACCGTGAACCCATTATCCTGAATCAGGAGAAACATAAACCATGGCTGACCAATTCAAAGACAGATCTATTCTTGTTGTTGATGATGATGCCGATGTGCTGACCACCATCACTGCCGCGCTTTCCACCACCGGTGCGAAGATATTTTCCGCCGCCGATGGCAATACCGCGGTCGATATTGCGGAAAAGGAACGCCCGGACCTTATCATTCTGGACATGATGCTGCCCAAGCGCAGTGGCTTTCTGGTTCTG
>JAJYPG010000197.1 GCA_021795535.1 Planctomycetota bacterium | reverse complement strand
GTGCGGCGGCTGAACCACTGAGGCAATACAATCCGCTGTTTATACATGGTCATTGCGGCCTGGGGAAAACCCATCTGCTGCAGGGAATCTGCCAGCGATTTGCCAAACTTCACCCCGGCAAACGCTGGCTCTACATGACCGGGGAACAATTCACCAACGAATTTCTTGAAGCCATCAAGCATAATCGCATGGAGCAATTTCGCCGACGTCTGCGTCAGGCGGATTTACTGGCTCTGGATGATATTCATTTTCTGGCGCGTAAACTGCGCACGCAGGAGGAATTTCTTCACACCTTTATTCAGGTTGATTCCCATGGCCGCCAGATTGTATTGGCCAGCGACTGTCCGCCGCGTGAAATTGAATCCATGATAGAATCTCTCACCAGCCGTTTTGTCAGCGGCATGGTGATTCGTGTGGATGCCCCGGATATGCCAACGCGGCTGGAAATTCTGCGGCGCATGGCGGTCCGGCGAAATTGGAATCTTGGTGATACCACACTTGTGAAACTGGCTCAGGAACCGGTGGCTTCCGTGCGCGATCTGGAGGGGCTGGCGCACCGCATGTTGGCGCGCAGCCAGTGGATGGGCGACAGAGTATCGCCCGCCGGGCACACGGCGCAGCCTTGTTCTGATCATCTGGTGCGGGAAGTTTCTGATCGCTACAAGCCTGTGGCACCGGTATCAGCGGAAACAATTGTGCGCGTGGTCGCGGAATATTTTGGCATTTCGCCACAGGATGTTCTAGGAGATAAACGGCAGCGCGTTTTGGCCCAGGCCCGCGGAATTGCCATGCATCTGGCCCGGCAACACAGCGGCATGAGTTTTCCAGACATTGGCCGCGCTATGGGCAAACGCAATCATTCAACAGTCATTGGGGCCTGTCACCGGATTGAATCACAGATGGCCGCCGGCGAGGTCATCCATTGGGAAACCACCAGTGGCGCTCGCCGCGAATCGGTCGCCGATGTGGTGCGGCATTTAAGCGTTCTTATCCATCGACCCGGCAAATGACAAAAGTGTCGGTTGCAACGGGTATGCGTGTTGCCACCGCCGGGCAGATAATATATTTCACTCCACCTAAAAAAACGGCACGGGATTGGCTATGGGAGATCGTGTGGCAAACAGGCATACCAGAATGGTTTCAGTCGGACAAAGTGACGGCAGGGTATTTTCCAGTGTACCCCCGCAATTCCCGCGGCGATTTTCCATAATGATCGCGCAGTGATATGCGCAGTTGCCGGGCGGAAGAGTAACCGGCTTCAACGGCGATCTGCTCTACGGGTTTGTCGGCATCGGTCAAAAGTCGCCGCGCCAGTTCGGCCTGTGCCCGAGATATTTCCGCCGCCGGGCTGGAACCGAGCGCAGATGCAAACCGCCGCTCAAGCGTGATCCGTGAAACAGCAAGTTCCGAAGCGAGCCATTTTACCGAAAGGCCATCCCGTGTCCGTTTATGAATTAAGGACAAAGCGTTCCGTACCATATCATCGTCAATGCCAAAGACATCGGTGGACAAACGTGTTATCACGCCCGTGGCTTGTCCAACGCAAAGCTGTGAATCAACTTTTTTCCGGCACAGGAGATTGTCCAATGTTTTCATGGCTTTGTAAGCCATCTCCCGACTGTTAATGGTGATACTGGAGAGATGGGGAATGAGAAGCTGGGTATAAAGGTTATCGTTGCCAGTGCCAAGAATGGCAACCTGTCCGGGAATTGGTATCTTTGCTTCCAAACATGCCTTAAGAATGACAGAGGCAAGTTCATCGTCATACGCAAATATTGCCGTTTTCTGTGAAGTGTTCTGTTGAAGTTTCTTTAACCAGACCTTATGGTCCTGTTGGGCCAAAGGGTTGACGCAGTACGGATCAAGGACGTCAAGCCGCTCCGCGTTTACTCCCCGCAGTGAAGCGGCGTTTTTGAATCCGTTCCAGCGGGCCTTGGAACTCTCTAAATCCGAAGGGCCGGCATATTTCAGCTTGTGAAAACCACGGTCGATGAAGTAATTGGCGGCCAACTGCCCAAAGGATGCCTCCTGTATTGTAATTTGCGGCCAGATAGTGGCCCTTTTGTCAATGGACATGTCAACCAGCGGAATCTGCTGGTTTTCCGTCCACGCGTCAGCAGGCCATGAGCGGTGGATGTCGGAAAGAATAATGCCATCAGCACTCCCCTTCTTCATTTTCAGGGAGGCAATATGTGCGAACTCCAGATGCGGGGAAAAACCAAAGGAGATACCGGAGTTGGCGCTGGCGTAGTCAGCGAGTCCGATGATGGCAGAGCGATTATGGGCCAGAGCCATGTTTCCAACAAAAAAAATCCGCCGGGATTTGGGCATGATTTTACCTCAATAAAAGAACGCTGGGCGACGCAAGAAAGATACTACCCGGATGAGTCCGGGCGCGATATAACAAAAAAGCCATTCATATATATTAAAAACGCTAATTTTACGATAAATTATTCAGACTATTGAAGACCTTGACAGAAAAATAACACGTCCGGTCGGCCAGGCCACGGTTGGCGACAAGTCTAACCCCGGCAGGATAAAGACCGTCAAGGTTTATCCGGATTAACGATTGTATCCAAATCCCCCCCACCCCATCACCATAAAAACATTAAAAATGCCATAAAACCCTTAAAATAAAGCATTTTAAGCCATATCATCCGCTGCACATCGCGTGGGTAATCAGGCTATAGCTGGATGTCAGAATTACCGGAGTGCAAACGTGAGTGGATGAATCAGTGGCAGAACTGCACGAGACAACGGCGATTAGATGATAAAAAAATGAGCGCATTTTGTTGCAAAAATGCCCTATCGTTTTGAATTCCATGAATTATAATAAAATTGTCTGAAGTGAAGAACAGTTTTTGTTCTGCATCGCCGGGAAACGGGAATACGTCCTCCCGCGGCAATATTTAATATTGTGCCGGTCTTTTGGTTCGTTTTTTTGTAAGCTGGAAGATTAGGCATCGTTATATGTCATATTCTCATCGCCGCGTGTCGCGGCAAACCGCAGCCCGACCGGATTTGGCGGGTAATTCAAGTGGCTCCCACTGGGAGCAGGAGTACTTTATGTTTTCCAAGTTTTTTCCCAATTTTAAGGTCTCTCCATTCGTCGCGAGTGCGGCCATCGCCAGTGCGGCGTTGGCTATGGCGAGCATGGGGACAATTACGGCTTCGGCAAGTGTCATCTACTCGGACAGCTTTACCGGTACCGCGACCACCACGCTCAACGGATCGACACCGACCATTGATAACGGCACTAGCTCAAAATGGACGGGTGCTAGTCCGTTCATGGATAACGGAACCGTCAGTACGTACAGCAACGACGTCTCCGCTTATCTCTCATTTGCGCCTGCCAGTGGCCATATCTACCAATTGGCGGCGGACCTGAACCCGAACCTCTCCGGTAGCACCCTAAATAGCGCTTTGGAGATCGGATTCATCGGGAGCCCGAATACTAATCTTGCCCTCGGTGCCAATGGGCCTGGGTACGCATGGGCAGAGGTTCGGACCGATACCAACTCTATATTTTATGCCGGGCCGGGCAGCTTTGGTAATCATTACTATGCGGGTTCGAGCACCGGAAGCACCACGGTTTCCATCTTACTCAACACCACGCCAACACTGTGGACGTATCAGTTCACCGTCGATGGAACCACCCTCAGCAGCCCGGCCGCTTTCACGTCCAATCCTCCCATCACGGCAGTTGGCTTGGGGGCTTTAGGAAGTTCAACTATAAACGGCACCTTCAGCAACTTCTCGCTCACGGAAAGCAGCGTTCCCGAACCAGCCTCGCTGGGGCTGTTGGCGGTTGGCGTGTTGGGCCTTTATTTGCTTTTGGGCAAACGCCACCGTGTCTGACGGCAGGTTGCACAATATCTGTCAGTGCTTGATGAACATGGGAGGGCTGGGGAAAAAGCCCCGGCCTTCTTTTTCCGCTTGGCGAAAACTTCGTACCGAACCCTGGAATAAGGAGATTCATCATGAATAGCCCTTTTTCAAAACAAAGGCTTGTCGGCACGAAAAAGAACGCTGTCTCACAACAATCGAATACCATCTGGCGGCCTGCAGGCCGCAAAGGCCCTGTCTCCTGTCTTCTGACTCCTGACTCCTCGCGCCGCAGCGCGTTTACGCTCGTGGAGCTTCTTGTGGTCATTATGATCATCTCCATTTTAATTGCCCTGCTGCTGCCGGCCTTGGCCAAAGCGCGCAGGCTGGCCTTGCGCGTTGCCTGCTCGGCCAACGTGCGATCGCTGACGTTAAGCACACTCATGTATACTGATGAAAACCGCGATGTGTTGATGGATCAGGGCCCCTACCGGTCTGGATCGGTGGGTTTCTATTGGGC
>JAJYPG010000196.1 GCA_021795535.1 Planctomycetota bacterium | reverse complement strand
CCGTGGATCGTACTGTCCGGTGCCTTGCGCTTTGAACCCCACGCCATTTTTCAACAGCCTGTTCATCATGATGTGGCGAATTTCCGGGGGCATTTCACCGCTTCCGGTGTTGGGAAGTCCAGCCACAACGCCCCAGCCGCGCACCAGCGTCGGGGTGTCGTAGGCCAGCGTGGCCACGGATGAAATGGTTCCCTTCAGGCCGGAATAGATGGTGGGTTGCGGGAAACGATCCAGTTTTGCGATGGGTGGCGGACCGCTGCGCCGCGCAGCTGCGCTGGAACAGGCGGCAAGTAACAGGGCCGACGCAACTGCCAATCCCAGCAGTCCGATACGGCAGAGAGACTTACGATTGATGCGCATGATGACTCCAGAGGATTTCGCCTGGTGTGGCCACAGGCATGGCGTGCGGTTGCCGCCGCGGTTTGCCCATGACCGATTGCGTAAAGCATACCCCCATGGGTTGGTTTATGACAAGGTGACTGCGCCTAAACCCATCAGCCATTGATCGATGTAAGACAACGCATGGGTGTCGTGGGGACGGACAATTCCGGGGGCCTGGGATGGGGAAAATCCCGATGTTGCAACGTGCCTCCTTACTGTATTGCATTGCGGCAATATTCTGACGCGGCAGGCCGACCATAACGGTTAAGTTTAGTCTCGGCGGCGGATCGTTTATTACCCGTCACCTTGGAATGCAATGGACAGAGCGCACTGATTCGGGTCTGACCTTTATCCGGTGCGTCATTAACACGAGGTTTAATCACTATGTTTCACAAAGAACCAAACTCAACTTCGGAAGACGACCATCGAGGCGACAAAAAAAACAGTTTCACCAAAAAAGCGGGCACCGGGTCGCGCGGCGCGGCGGCATGGAGCAAAGCCCTTTTACGTGCGGTGGCGGGAAAGACGGGATTATTGATGCTGGCGACAATGGGCCTGCTGTTAATGGTGGAATTGGCCCGCGCCGGCTATTTGCCTTTGGCCGCGGCAATGCCCGCACACGGCGTTGCCGCGTCGGTGGCGGCCACACATAAGTTCGTGCCGTTTGGATTTTTGTGGTCACCAAGTTTTGCGCCCTATGAACGTGTGGCCCTGTTTCTGGTGCTGGGGGTTGCGCTGATTGGCCTGGTGTATGCCGGTTTATTAACCCAATTTGTGCGCAAAGCGGACCGTGGCACTCCAAAAATGCAGGAAGTGGCCATGGCCATTCGGGAAGGGGCGCAGGCCTATCTGAAACGCCAGCGGCGGACACTTTTCCCCATCATTGCCGTGGTCACGCTGATCCTTGTTTTTACCGCCAAATGGAATACCGCGGCGGGAATAAGCCTGCCGTTTGGCCGGGGTATTGCCTTCCTTATGGGTTCCCTTTTTTCCATGCTGGTGGGAACCATTGGCATGTTCATGGCCACACGGGGCAACCTGCGTGTGGCGGCGGCGGCCCGCAAGGGTTTTGGCCGAGCCATGCAGATCGGCTATCGCACCGGCACGGTTACCGGCATGTTGACCGATGCCCTGGGGCTGCTGGGTGCGACGCTTATTTTTATGTATTTTGGTGATCGGGCACCTGAAGCCCTTCTCAGATTTGGTTTTGGCGGCACATTGCTGGCACTGTTCATGCGTGTGGGCGGCGGCATTTACACCAAGGCCGCGGATGTCGGCGCGGACCTGGTGGGAAAGATAGAAAAGGACATACCCGAAGATGACCCGCGCAACGCGGCGACCATTGCCGATAACGTGGGCGACAACGTGGGCGATTGCGCGGGCATGGCTGCGGATATTTTTGAAAGTTACGAAGTGACCATGGTGGCGGCCATGATTCTGGGCTGGGCCGCGTTTGGCCACATAGGCGTTATGTTTCCGCTTCTGGTGCGGGCGATTGGCGTTTGTTCCGACATGATCTCCACTTGGAGCGTGCGCGCCGACAAGGCCAGTCCCGGCCAAAGCGGCGTGACCCGCGCCATGAAATCCATCACTTTTGGTTTTCGGCTTGGCGCTGTCCTGAGCACCATTGGCTTTTTAACCCTTGGCTTTTTTTACTTTCGTCTTTCGCCTGCGGCGCTGCACGCCAATCCGGTGCTGGCCGCGGTGGAAGCCCATGCGCCATGGTGGGCGAATTTTGGAATCAGCGGTTTGGACTGGCGTCCGGCGGAGGCCACACTCTGTGGAATTATGCTGGCTCTGGCGCTGAACTGGTGTACAGAATATTTTACCGGCACGCAGCATCCACCGGTTAAAACACTGGTTCGCGCATGCGATACCGGACATGCCACCAATATTATTCAGGGAATAGCCGTAGGTATGGAAAGCAGCGTGTGGGCGGCGATTATTATAGCCGGTGCGGTCATTTCCAGCGTGCTTATTTTCGCGGGCACCAACCCCATTTTTGTAGCTTACGGTGTGGCCATGTGCGGTATTGGCATGCTTACCCTTACCGGCAATACGCTTAGCATGGATGTGTTCGGCCCGGTGGCGGACAACGCCAACGGCATTGGCGAAATGGGTTTTGACCCGGAGGAAATGGGTGAGGTAGAATACCGGAAGGCACGTCAGGTTCTTGCGGACCTGGATGCCACCGGCAACACCACCAAGGCCATCACCAAGGGCATTGCCATTGGCAGCGCCGTGGTGGCGGCACTGAGTCTGTTTGCCTCATTCATTATTATTGTCGGCAGTGGCGGCGGGTCGGACCAGACGCACCTGAACTCTGGTATTTATAACGCGGTATCGGGTCTGCTGAATGTGGCGGATCCACGGCTATTTGTCGGGTTCCTTATTGGCGGTGCGGTTCCGTTTCTTTTCAGTTCCATGGCGATTCGCGCGGTGGGTCGGGCGGCTTACCTGATCGTGCAGGAATGTCGTCTGCAATTTCACGACAAGGCCATCTGGGCGCGCGTTAAAAAACCTGACTATGGTCGCGTGGTTAGCATCTGCGCTCTTGAAGCGCAACGCGAACTCATTGGTCCGGGTCTGCTGGCGGTGCTGGCCCCAGTGCTGGTCGGCTTTTTAATTGGTGTGCAGGCTTTGGCCGGGTTCCTTGCCGGGGCGATTCTTACCGGCCAACTTCTGGCGGTTTTCATGGCCAATGCGGGCGGTGCGTGGGATAACGCCAAAAAGGTCATTGAAGATGAACCACGGGATCTGCTGAAAAACACCGGCAAAGGGTCGGAGCGACACAAAGCCAGCGTGACGGGTGATACCATTGGCGACCCACTGAAGGACACCGCCGGGCCGGCTATTAATCCGCTGCTTAAGGTAATGAACATGGTGGCTCTGCTGGTGGTTCCGTTGTTGCTGCCTTTTGATCGGCACTTCCAGAATTTGCTTAAAACACGAGTGCCGGGGGCGATTATCACTCCGCTTTCTCCGCACCCATGGATCGCGTGGCTGGTGTCCGCAGGCTGTCTCCTGGCTTTGGCCTGGGCCGTGTTCCAGGCCAAACATGAACCGCCCGCAGTCAAGGCGTTTGATCATCAGGTATCGCCGACGGATGAGGAGGAGGAAGCCGCGGAGACTCCGCTGGTGGAACACTCGCCACATTCCGGCGGGCATAAGCAACCGGAGTTAACCGGCAGACGGTAATTCCTGCGATAGTGCGTATTAAAATTGCCGCAGGAATCGCAGATCGTTTTCATACAAAGAACGGATATCTTCAATACCGTGGCGACGCATGGCCATACGTTCAATGCCCAGGCCGAAGGCAAAGCCGGAGTAAATTTCCGGATCCAGGTTTACCGTCTGGAGGACATTGGGATCCACCATGCCGCAGCCGCCGAGTTCAATCCAGCGGGAGGAACCGTCGGCATAATGGAACAGAATATCGAATTCTGCGCTCGGTTCGGTGAACGGGAAAAAGCTGGGGCGAAAGCGGGTCTGAATCTCCGGGCCGAAAAAGCCTTTGGCGAACTGATCGATGCAGGTTTTCAGATCAACCATGGTTATGCCGCGGTCCACCACCAGCCCTTCAAGCTGGTGGAACATCCAGGAATGGGTGGCATCGACGGTGTCCGGACGGTAAACACGACCCGGTGCCACAACCCGAATGGGAGGGCGGCGGGTTTCCATCACCCGAATCTGCACGCTGCTGGTTTGCGAACGCAGCATGAATGGCGCTGCGCCCGAAGGCCGTTCCAAATAAAAATTGTCCAGCGGATCGCGCGCCGGATGTTGGCGCGGCACATTCAGCGCCTCAAAATTGTGGAATTCATCCTCCAGCTCCGGACCTTCGGCCACGGAAAAGCCCATGCGGGCAAATAGTCCGGTCAGATTATCAATGGTTTGATTGATGATGTGCAGCGAACCAGGCTGGTAGGCTTCAAACACAAGACAGCCAGGTTCGGTAATGTCCACAGAA
>JAJYPG010000195.1 GCA_021795535.1 Planctomycetota bacterium | reverse complement strand
TTCCGCCAGCAGTCCGCCCGTGCAGCTTTCGGCCGTTGCGACCATTTGTTTTTTTGCCGTCAGCAGAGTTGCAACCGCGGCTTCCAGCGGCTCATCCCCATGTGAAAAGATCAGGGGGCCAAGACGTTCCTGAATTTGTCGCGTTTTTTCAGCGATCATTGCCTGCACTTCCCCGCGTTTTCCGGTGGCATACACGCGTACGGAAACAATGCCATCATGCACAGTGGTGCCCACCGCGGGATTGGTGCTACGTTGCATCAGGTCCGCCACTTTTTGTCCCAAAACGGATTCGCCGATGCCAAAGGTGTTGAATTTGGCGATCTCTGTAATGCGGCCATCAGGTCCGGCCTTTTCCATCAGCATCGGCAAAAATGACTGTTCAAACATGGCCTTCATTTCACGGGGAACTCCGGGCATGACGAATATGTCTGTCTGGCCCCGCCGGGCGAATATTCCCGGCGCGGTGCCACAGGAATTGGCAATACTGCTCGCTGATGATGGCCGCAGCGCCTGAATTTTATTGCCCGGCGCCATCGGGCGATTAAGCTGGGAAAAAAAAGCTTCTACAGAAGCCAGAGCGGCGGCATCTTCCACAAGTTTCTCGCCCAGAGCATCGGCCAGAGCAGCGCGGGTGATGTCGTCTTCCGTGGGGCCCAGCCCGCCGGAAACAAGCACCAGCGAAGATTCGCCGATGGCCTGGCAAATCATTCGCGAAACCGCAGACACGGAATCGCCCGCCGTTAAATGGGCCCGCACAGGAATGCCCACCCGGGCAAGCTGCATGCCAAGCCACGCCGCATTGGTATTGATGGTCAAACCGGACACAAGCTCATCGCCAATGGAAATAATGGTTGCAGACATAATTATGGACCGTCCTTTCCGAATGAGTAACCGGGGGAGTCACGGTGAATGGGCGAAGCGCGGACCTGCATCGCGGCATTGTAGTGTAGTCTCCAGACCTACACTACAAAAAAGGATTTCGTCGTTTGGCAAAAGTCTCATCAATAGCCGCGCAAAATATATAACAGGAGACAGTTTATGGGCGATCTGCAGATACTTGATGGGGTGCTACAGTCCAAGGCACTTCGATGGATGACCAAACAGGCTTGTTCCCATTCCTGCGATCAACCGCACAAAATACGCTCTCAAAGCCATCGGATCTGAGAGCGATACGGCCAGACCCTAATTTTTCCATTTCAATTCCCTTGCATCCAAACTTGGTATCTGTCTTTCGGAGATAGGCCTTTACCTCCACAAGGTCGGTCGGCAGACGGCCATATCTATAGGCGAACCGCATTATCTGAGATTTCACCACAAGCATTCTCGCCGCCATCAAGGACGCCTTGGGAACGACCGGCGCGTACACCAATGCGAGCACCACGAACGCAATAGTAGTCAGGAAGGCCACCGCGATGGAAGTGCGAATGCGAATCATATCTGAACCTCGCGAACTGCGTCCCCCGTTTCGCTCTCTCAGCCTCGCCGCCGGCGGCGGCCCTGGCGACTGTTCTTTTTCTTTTCTCCGGGCCTGCCCTGACGCGGGTTGGCTGAAACGGGCGCACCACCCTGGCCGGGGCGTTTTTCCCGCAACTGCTTGTCTTTCCGCTTTCTGGAGGGTTCCTCCCATTTTCCGCCCCTGGGCTTGCGCGTTGGTTCAAAGCGGGTCATCGTCCGCTGACCACGAATAGTGGAACCATGTTCCAGTATTCGCAAGTCCATCTTTCGGCTGGAGATATTGACGGATACAATCTGCACCTTGGCCGCATCGCCAAGGCAGATGCGGCGTCCTGAACGCTGGCCGCGCAAAGAAGCCGTGCGATCATCAAAAATCCAGAAATCATCTGGTAAATCCGTTATGCGTATCAACCCCTCCACCAGAAATCGTGTGGACTGAATAAATACGCCAAAGCTGTTCACGCCGGTTACCACGCCATCCATCTCATCGCCAATATGCTGGGCCAGAAGCTGAAGAACCTTTACCGCCCGCAGTTCACGCTCCGCATCCTGTGCGCGGCGTTCCGTGAATGAAAGGTGCCGTGCCAGCCGCAAGAGCATGGTATCGTCTGGAGTCTCGCCAAGCTGCCGTGGCATAAGGGCGAATACCTCCGGCGGCAGATCTTCTATGCCGGCCTGCTCCAGGGTTATCGCGGGCGATGTCTGCGGCTTTTTGGCGCCGTTTCGCGTCCCCTTTTTCCGATGCCCAGCCGCCAGAACACTGTTCAAACACCGATGAATGACCAGGTCGGCATAACGGCGAATGGGCGAGGTAAAATGTGCGTAATTTTCGCTGGCCAGGGCATAATGCCCCAGCGGCAGCGGCGAATATTCCGCCGTGCTGAAGGTTTTCAAAACGCTTAAATGCACCGCATAAGCAATGGGGGTGCCACGCACCGAATCCAATAATTCCTGAATAACATGGCGGTCTATCTGTTTGGGCAAACGCCGACCAGCCACCATTACAAAATGCCGCACCTGTTCGGCGGAGTCCATATCCGGATCGGGGTGAACGCGCCGCAGCACGCTCTGGCCATGCTCTGTAAGAAAACGGGCGACAGCTTCATTGGCTTCCACCATAAACATCTCAATAATTTTATGGGTAAAGGAGTCGTCCTCCGGATGGGCATCCTTCACATAGCCGTCGTGGTCCATCACCAGTTCCACTTCGGGCAAATCCAGAACGATCATCCCTTGTTCCAGCCGCCGCCGCTGAATCGCCCGCGCCAGACGATCCATGTTCAGCAACATCTCACGAATCTCTCCGCTGGCCTGCGGAACGTTGGGATTCGGCGGTGAATCCAGCAGACCTTTGCTGTACGGGACTGATTCCCCTTTGGCATCATCAATAATGGCCTGTGCCTGCTTGTATGTCAGGCGTTTATTTGAGCGGATAATCGTATTGGCCACCCGGTGCGATACCACCCGGCCATGCCGGTCATACCGGATGAACGCACTTTTCGTATACCGCGTCTGATCTTCCTGAAGCGAACAGACCCCGTTGGACAATATTTCCGGAAGCATGGGGACCACATGCCGCGGGAAATAAACACTGTTTCCCCGCAACCGGGCCTGTAAATCCAGGGCGGTATCCACTGGCACAAAATGGGATACATCGGCAATGTGTACCCCAAGTTCATACATGGCCGGGCCGGGGCGATCTCCTTCCGCCGGAGAAAGAAGATGATCCACACTTTCATCCGATGTTTCGGCTTGATCCAGCAGACGCAGTGTAATTGCGTCGTCAAAATCGCGGGCGTCGTCCGGGTCTATCGTCAGGGTAAGCATCTGGCGAAGGTCCTGGCGCTCCGCCGCGGCATCAATTTCGTCGGGTTTGAAAGTCGCCGCGGCCCGCCGGGCCTGGTCCATAACCGCAGGTGGCATTTCCGTTGGCAGGTCAAACTGCCGCAGCACCGAGGCAAGCTCTATATCCGGCTCGCCATGCGGGCCAAGCACCTCGGTAATAACTCCCTGGGCGGGCGATTGCGCTGTTGGATAGGTCACCAATTCCAAGACCACCTTGTCTCCCTCTGCGGCATTTTTGGCGGCCACATCCTGCACCACCACCGGCTGTTTGAATACAGACCCATCCGGTACTACCACCCACCCCTGAAGTTCTCTCTTCAGTGTGCCGACACACCGGTTGGCGCCACGTCGGATAATGTGCGTGATCCGGCCAACCCGGCGGCGTTTTTCCGCATTGTTTTTATCCGTTACCATAATGCGGGCAATCACCATGTCGCCATTGAGGGCATTAAGCGTATCATTCGCGGAAACAAATAAATCTCCCAGCTCATCGGCCTTGGTTGATACCACAAAGCCGAAGCCGCGGCTCGTGCCGTGAAAAATGCCCAGCAGACTCTCTGCGGAAATCGGCAGTCCTACCGCGCGGCCACCATCGCGCGGAACCAGCAATTCCGATGAAATAAGTTGATTGACCACCTTGTGAAATTCATCCGCCCGCACCGCATCAATACCCAGCTTGCGTTTAATTTCCACAATGGGCAGCGGTGCGCCATCAACGGCGGCAAGACAATCAAGAATATAAGCGGACAAACGATCAGACAAAAAGGCGACTCCAATAAACACTGTAAGTATACCCGTGTATGACGGCCCATGGCCAGTCGCCGGAGGGTGGAAAACGAAGGGGGTGTGTGACAATTTTTCGGGCCGGGCGGAAAGCGGATATTTTTGGACTAAAATACATGCCAATAATGCGTTCTACGAATGGGCGAAAGCGGCTGAGGAAAGCCGCGATCCCATAGGCCCAGAAAAATTCTCACACCACCTGAGGGGGGGGCTGCCTGTTTTTATCGGGAGCCTCGGAAGTATGTGCAGCCTCGCGGCTGTGGCCTGGAGATCGCGTCCCGAAATGGGGGGGGGGCTGAAA
>JAJYPG010000194.1 GCA_021795535.1 Planctomycetota bacterium | reverse complement strand
GAAAAGCCCGTTAAGTTGATATTCCTCAAACATAGGAAGCCAGTCCTGCAAAATCGCATACCAGCCTCCGCCATCGATTATTATGCGCTATCCCTTATGGTTTATGCAAGCCTGTGGAATAGCCATGACCAATTATAATTGTAAACATCGCAGCGCAACAGACAACCGCACAGCACATTTATTATTCTCTACACTTTATCCTCGGCCAGTTCGCGTAACACCTTTATACCCAGTTCTATTTTCGCGTCGCTGGTCGCATAGCTGATGCGGAAATGCGTGTCGCGGCTGCTGAACACATTGCCCGGAATGATGAGTAGATTTTTTTCAATGGCGCGGCGAACAAACGCTGTGCCGGTTTCGTTGCCTGGAACTCTGGGGAACACATAAAACGCTCCATTGGGCATGTTGATTTCAAAAACATCGGCCAGACCAGCCACAATGAGATCGCGTTTGCGGCGATAGGCGTCAATTTGTCCGGACATGTCCACCGTGCTGTTGTGCAGCAGTTCCAAGGCGCCGTACTGTGCGGGAGCCGGGGCGCACACAAATGTGTATTGCTGGAGTTTGCTCATTTGTTCAATTATGGCACGTGGCCCGGCGGCATAACCAAGTCGCCAACCCGTCATGGCGTATGTTTTGGAATATCCCTTAAGTAAAATGCACTGCTCGGGCAGAAGGGCGGCAATGCTTTCATGCTTTTGGTAACAGAATGCGTCATAAATTTCATCGCTTAGCACAAGCAGATTATGCCGCCGGGCTATATCCGCAGCGGCCCGCAGTTCCGTGGGTGTCAGGGCAATACCTGTGGGATTATTGGGTGAACAGAGCACCAGCATTTTTGTGCGCGGTGTGATCGCGGCCTCTACTTTTTCCGGGTGCAGGCGGAAGTCCGGGTAACTGTCCACGGCAACGGGCACCGCGCCAATAAGCCGTGGCAAATGTGCGTACATGACAAAATATGGATCCAGAAAAAGAACCTCATCTCCGGGGTTCAAGGTGGCGAACATGGCCAGCATAATGCCACCGGACGTGCCGGAAAGAATCAGCACGCCCGGATCCTTCCAGCCTGTGGTTTCTTGAACTGAGTGTTTAATCGGGTTTACCAATTCGGCAATGCCCTGGGTGGGGGTATAACGGTTTTTTCCCTGGCGTATGGCGGCGATGGCCTTTTCCTTTATCGCGTCGGGAACATCAAAGTCCGGCTGGCCGATGGAAAAATTGATTGGATCGACCAGTTTTGCCGCCAGGTCAAAGACGCGGCGAATGCCCGATGCGTCAATATCCAGTGCGCGCTGCGAAAT
Source organism: Planctomycetota bacterium (assembly GCA_021795535.1). Next base: position 3,110 of record JAJYPG010000194.1, on the reverse strand, counting down.
AAGGCGATTGAGGTCAAATGCGGGCGGTGTTTTGGTTTGGCCGTTCGAGGTGCCGCTCGCCTGAGGTGTGTCGGCGTGAGTGGAGTTTGCAGTGTGGATTGCCGGTATTGAAGCGTTTGATTTGGTGTTCGACATTCGGTGAGACCTTTCAATTTCGGTGGCCGTCCGGTTTTCGCGAAACCTGGCGCGACCTGATAACAGGAATAATTGTAACGCGGCCATGGAATAATGGCAGTGCGGAGATGTTGCGCCTGAACCGAGTGTGTGCCCGGTACCTGTCTCATTGCACGGTGCGACTCATGGTACAATAGCTCCGGAATGGTTAAGACGGGGCTTTGCTGGCCCACAGAATTGGAGACCGACTATTTTTGGATTTCGCTGTACGCAAGTTCTTTTCTGGCTGGGCCTGAGCGCCTGGTTTGGCGGGCTTCTGGTGTTGGGGCCAATTGTTGCCTGGCAGTTGTTTACCACCATCAGTCATGCGGGTGTGCATGTGGCGGGTATGAATCCGCAGTTGGACCAGTCACGGGAATTGGCAGGCAAAGTATTCGGCAATATTCTTACGGTGTTTGCCCGTGTGGAACTGGTCTGCATGGTTCTTATGGCCATTGCGGTGACTTTGCAAATGCTGCTATATCTGCATTTATGGAATATGTGGGTCTGGTTGCGGGCCTTGGTTCTGGCGTTGCTGATTATTCTGGCCCTGCACGATATTTTTTTCATCACGCCGCAAGTGCATCTGCAACATCGCCTGTGGGTGGGTGATTTAAGCACGCAACCGGCACAGGCTAAAATTCATCAGCGACGTTTCGCTGAATTTCATGCCGCCGCGGAGCATGATGGCGCTATTGAAGCCTTTTTTCTCCTTACACTGCTGCTGGTTTCCGCATGGGGTATAAATTATCCATCGCGCAAGGCACTGGTTCGGGAAATGGCTGTTTCGGCTGGCGTATTGCATCATGACAAAGAGTCCAGGGAATGAGTGGTTGGGCCGAAATGAAATTGCTGGCATAAAAAAGGATTCAGTGATGGCGCTAGAAACGCAGAGGCAAAAAAAGCGGCGTTGCGACAGAATTGTCGCGCAGCTTAAGGTGCTGTATCCCGATGCGCACTGTGCTCTGGAACATCGTAGTCCGCTGGAATTACTGATCGCGACCATTCTTTCCGCCCAATGCACCGATGTCCGGGTAAACATGGTCACACCTGTTCTTTTTAAGCGATTTCCCACCGCGCTGGCGTTGGCCAATGCGGACATTACTGAGATTGAAAAGATTATTCAATCCACCGGCTTTTTTCGCGCCAAGGCCAAATCGATTCAGCAGGCCGCCCGGCAGCTTGTGACGGAACATGTCGGCCAGGTTCCGCAAACCATGGAGGCGTTGACGTCTCTGCGCGGTGTGGGTCGCAAGACGGCCAATGTGGTGCTCGGCAATGCGTTTGCCATAAATGTGGGGGTTGTGGTGGATACGCATGTGGGCAGACTTGCCCGTCGGATGGACCTGTCGCGCCATGCCAATCCGGAAAAAGTTGAACGCGACTTGATGAAACTCATCGCTCCCGCCGATTGGACAATCATCAGCCATCTGCTGATTTTTCATGGGCGGAGGGTCTGCGGTGCGCGTAAGCCGGATTGCGGAGCCTGCTCCTTTGGGCCTGCTGGTGGCACAGGTGACATGCGGACTGCGGGCTTGTGTCCTCGCCGGGGTATAAAAAAGGTGTCTTGATGAAGTGCGTGTGGCGCCACAGGACTGATGGCGCTGGCCGAGTCTTGCTGCGTGGTGGCGGCATTTTCCGACGGAGTGTTGCGATCCGGCAGCTTCTTTTCCGAAACAAAAATCGCCAGCGGCATGTAGCTGAAGCGGTGGGCTCGGATATAAACGGTTCCCGTATCGTGATGAATCAGTCTCTTTTCGTTCGCCGGCCCGATCAGGACATTGGGATTCGGTTCAGGATGGCCAGGAACCTGTATGTTGGCATTAAACACCACAAAAACCGGTGGTTTTCTCATGCGATGCAGCAAAGGTGACATTAAGGCATATTCATAAAAGATAACATTGTGAAGTTGCAGGCCGATCAGATGTGGTTGCGGATGAAGTGATTGCAGATAGTCGGTGATCTTTTCAATATTTTTCGCATCACGACCATGGTCCCGACAAAGCAGGTACTCGCGGGAATGAAACTCCGCTCCCTGGCTCCCAACGAGTGTACGCGGGTAGAGAATCATGGTGGGAAATAACCACGCGAAAAGGCCAATGATGAAAATCGGCATTAACACACGGATGCCCCCGCTGTTTAGGGCTATGGCCGCCACTGGTATGATCAGCACGGGAAAGACCGGAAGCAGATGATTCTCAATGGCTTGCCAGCGCAGGATCGTTGCGACAAGTACAAGGCAGCCCGCGGGCAACAGCAGAAAGAGCCAGCGAGCGCGTGTAGCGGGGTGCGCGCGGACGAGAAAAAGTCCGAGCGGAATCAACAGAAAGAGCAACATCTGGAAAGGCCAGCCCACGCGATCCTCATTTCCCGCATGATAGGTGGCGCCATCGTAGGTGACCCGTAAGCCTGTATACAGATACATGGTTTGCTTATTTTGCAGGTTCACATGAAGTAACCGGGCGGTTTCGGCAATCAGAAAATTTGCCGCTTCATTGATGGTGTGGCTGGGTCCAGAAAACATTGATCCATTGGTACGCAGCAGGTTGGCCAGTATGGTTTGGCCATTTATTACGCCATTGATAAGCACCAGTCGCGGGTCTTTGGAGTGGAGGGGGCCGAAGGGGCCGCCAAATTGCCGTACATTGCGCGTCAGGTATCCGGCGTTAAGCACCAGCACCATTGCGCCAATCAGCAAAAGAGCGGCTACAGCCCGTCGGCGGTTTACCCGCCAGAATGCGATGGTTGTGAAAATTGCAATCGGTAAACCGAAAAGATAACCCGTGCCATGTGTGAGCGGCATCAGAGCGATGGCCAAAGCAATAAACAGAAAATAAATCCGGGGACAATACCGGGTATGGGCAATTCGCAACAGCCACAATGCCGCAAGAGCCGTCCAGAGTGCCTCGATAATTTCCGGTGTGAATGTGCTGGCGGAGCAAAATGCCATCGGCATG
>JAJYPG010000193.1 GCA_021795535.1 Planctomycetota bacterium | reverse complement strand
GCGTCAGAATAAACTCCGGCACGAAGTCACGAAGAGTCTTCAACGAACAACGCGGGAATTATTCCGACAATATTTTCGTTGAGCGCTGCGCTGACGCCGATTGGTCTACGCCACCCGTCGGTACGCAGCCTGTGGTAAATAACCTTTATCAAGGCTTGGTGTAGTGGAGCCATATGGTGGCAGAATTAGGCTTGGCGCATACAATACGCCCTAAAGGGCGGCCAGCGAAAGCCAGCAATGGAGACCTGAAATGAAAATACGAGATGCGGCCTCGTTTCACTCTCCCGTGGCACCATTGTGCGGCAACGAATCTGCCATGTATTCCGCGAGCCTCCTTGCCATCCGCTGATAAACTGCCACCTGTTTGACGGCGCTGTACAGCCGCTATTTGACCGGCTGCGTCTGAAATTTCATGGTTGCGGCTGGAAGGCCCGGACTGCGTGCGGTTACGGTGACACTGCCAGCGGTATTTGTGGCGCGCACCAGCACCATGCACTTGCCGTAAAAGGCGGTGCTGTAATCGGCGGCATTGGGTATCTGCGTCGCGGGGTTGCCATTGGATGTGCCCACAATGCCGCCCTGCCCACTGACGGAAAATCTGATGCGTGCACTGGAACTGTCCACAACATGTCCCTGCGCATCGAGCACTTCCACGCCAATGGGAGCGATGCTCAGACCATCCGCCTTTACACGCGGCCATTCGTTAAACAGTTTGATACTGGCAGGAGCGCCCGGCGTTTGCACGTGAAAGGTTGCCACAACCGCGCCTTTGGCATAGCCCTTCCCCGTCAGGCTGCCGGGATGCCAGGGCACGGTCCAGTCCACATATTTAAACTTCGGCATATTTTTAGCGCCAAGGCTCTTGTCGTTAAAGAACAGTTCCACTCGCGAACAGTTGGAAAAACAGCGCACGGTAACGGGCGTACCGGCGGCCTTGTTTGGAAAGTCCCACTGCGGCTGAATATAAACCATCGGCTTGCGGGTCCAGCAGGCCTTGTAGTAATAGGCGTCCGGCTTGGGAAATCCGCAAATATCCAGCAGACCAAAATGGGAATTGGTATCCGGCCAATCATATGGCGTCGGCTCGCCACGGTAATCAAAGCCAGTCCAGACAAAACCACCGGCCACAAAGGGCTGGGTTCCAATAGGCCGCCAGGTATCCCATGGCAACAGCGACCAGGGGCTGTGCATGGTGTACTGGCTAACCAGGCCGTCTTTTCTGTTATTTTTCATGACACCGCGGTCAGATTCCGAGCTTCCCACTTCGCTTCCAAAGATGGGAAAATGGGGAAACTGCTGGTGCATTTTGATGTAGTTGGCGGGGGCATAATTGATGCCCAATAAATCTTCCACTGCGGCAAAGCCTTTGGGATAGCCACCACTCATGGCGCTGGTAATGGGCCGTGTGGGATCAAGTTTCCGGACAATTTTCATCATGTGGCGGAACAGCTTTGCGCCGAAGGATGTCCCCTGAATATACATTTCTTCATTGGCCAGCGACCACATGATGACCGACGGATGATTGCGGTCTCGCAATATTAAAGATTGCAGATTCTGGTTCTGGCCATAGGGCACGCCGACGCCTGATTTGGCACTCTCGTAATCACCACCTTCGCGGGTGTCGCCGATTTCGCGGTTTTCATCCATCACCAGCATACCCAGATGATCGCAGGCGTTGTAAAGGGCTGTATTCATGGCATTGTGCGAACAGCGGTAGGCATTGGAACCAATGGCCTTCAGACGGGTTACTCGCCACCACCACAAATCCGCTGGCGCGCCAACGCCCACTGCTGGAAAATCCTGATGGTTGCAGGTGCCATCCAGTTCCACATGACGACCGTTAAGGTAGAAACCGCTTGACGCGCTGTAGCGAATGGTGCGAATACCAAAGGATGTGGTTTTTGCGTCCGCCAGGTGGCCACCAGTTTCAATGCTGGTATGCAGGGAATACAAATTGCAGTGATGAAGCGACCACAAATTGGCACGATAGACGGTCGCGGTCTGATTAAATGCGGCGGTGGACAACCCGGCCATGGTTTCCGGTGTGCGAACGGTGGCTATGACTTTTCCAGATGGGGAAACAATGGTTGAAACCAAGTCAGCAGACCGAGGCTGTTTGTGCTGATTGACAACGGTGGTTTGAATGACCAGTTCGGCGTCGGCATGATCGCCGTGCTTGCCGTAGCGAATCCGCCCCGGAACATTGGCCATCACAAAAGTTCCCCAGTGGGCGATGTGCAGGCGGTGTTTGGCCATCAGCCAGACGTTGCGGTAAATGCCACCGCCTTCATACCACCATCCTTCGGTGGCGCGGGGGTCTACATACACAACGAGCGAATTGGCCGCGCCGTAATGCACGACGGAAGCCACGTTGCATTGGAACGGGGAATAGCCGTCGGCATGTTCCCCCACCTGAATGCCGTTTACATAAACCACGGCATCGCTAAGGACGCCGCCAAAATACAATTCCAGTGATCGGCCTTTGTCTGACGCGGAGACGGTAAAGTCGCGTTTGTACCAGACGGGATAAACGGGCAGGTAACCGTGCGGCCCGTTGGCGTGGCGGTTGAATTTTCCGTTTACGACAAAGTCGTTGGGAACCACAACGGTTTGCCAGGAGGTGGCATTGGCACCCACCGCGCCAGCGGTTGGTGGAAAATCTGCGGGATTTGCGTTGCCCAGTGAAACAGGTTTAAGCGTGGCCTGTTTGTCACCCGGATGGGTCATGTGCACCAGAATGTGCAGAGTGTTGGGGCCGTGGTTTTTCCAGGCCCTGTTCAGTGGAACCTGAAACCAGAATGCACCGCCGCGGTGGTCGGTCAGCATGGCACCATTCAAATAGACGGTGGCACGGGTAGACACTCCCTGAAATTCCAATATATGCAGACCGGCGGGCAATTGCGGCAACGTGGTTTTCAACCAGGCATAACCCTGCTTGCCATGAAAAAGGTCCTGTTTGCCGACGGCGTAATTTGCTGTCCATTGGACCCTTGCATTGACGGGCTTCGGCGACCAGTGCGCCGGCGGCTCTCCGGTACCCAGCGCCGAATAGCGCCATTGCCAGCGCGTAATCTTGACGGCGTGTTGCAGCGTTGCCAGCGACGCTTTTTGCAGCATCCATGGGCCGGAAAGAAGGGTTTTGCCGCGCGGGGCCGCGGACAGTTGCCCTGCCAGCGCGGCAGACAGAACCACGATCAGAGCCAACATGCTGCAACGCCTGGAAATTTGAACCATTGAACAGCTCCGTAATGATAAAAACTGGCCATCATCCGCCACGGACTTTGCGTTGGCAAAGCCCCAACTCCGACCAACATTTGAAAGAGGTAGAATACCGCGACCGGGCGGTAAGCATCAATACTGTTGTAATTTTTTTTATATTCCTATTTCTTGCCTGGCCCTTAGTATTATAGCGCCAGTTTCTCATGTACTATTTTGGCAATATGCTCTGCCAGCCCTTCAAGGGGCAGCATCTCGGCCTGCTTTTGATCGCGAAGTTTTACTTCCACCTGCCCATTGGCCAACCCCTTGTCGCCCAATACCAGGCGTATGGGAATGCCAACCAGGTCGGCATCCTTAAACTTTACTCCGGGCCGCTGGTCGCGGTCATCCACCAGAACATCCACCCCCCGTTTTCCGAGTTGGTTGTGTAATTCATCGGCAATTTGTTTGGCCTGTCCGTCATATTTGATCGGTGTAATCACCACATGGTATGGGGCTATGCTCATGGGCCAGCGAATACCATCGGCATCAGACAATGTTTCCAACGCCGCCACCATCACCCGGCCCGGACCAATGCCATAGCAACCCATAATCATGGAGACATTTTTTTGTTTTTCATCCAGATATGTTGCGCCAAGGGCGTCGGAATATTTCGTTCCCAGCTTAAACACATGACCAAGTTCAATGCCTTTGCTGAAAACAAGGTCTGAGCCGTTGGGGGCTTTGTCTGACTCAGTCACGTTGCGAATGTCGGCCACTGTCGCATTTTCCAGCTTGCCCGCTTCAACATGCTGCCGCCAGTTGAAGTTGGAAATATGGCAATCTGTTTCATTTCCACCGGTAAAGGCCTGCGCCAGACGCAGGGCGTCCGGATCAATAATGAGCCTGGCTTTTACCGTATTGACAACATGGGGGCCAACAAAGCCGATGGTGAAGCCCGCGGCGCGGGCATATTTTTCATCGGCAAGTTCAACATTCCCGGCTATCTTTTTCAGCTTGGCTTCATTCATTTCATGATCGCCGCGCACACACGCAACCACCCATTGGGTCTGATCCCCCTGGCGCAAGGCGTAGACCAGTGTTTTAATCATCTGATCCGGTTGAATTTTCAGCAGTCCGCATAAGTCCGCAATGGATGATGCGCCCGGCGTGGCGATACGCTGCAATTCCGCGCCGTGGCCTGCCGGAAGGTCCGTCAGGCTTGCCGCCGCG
>JAJYPG010000192.1 GCA_021795535.1 Planctomycetota bacterium | reverse complement strand
CTGAAAAAGCTGCTCGCCTACCACAGCGTGGAAAACATCGGTATCATTTTAATGGGACTGGGGTTGGCGCTTATCGGCGAAGCCCGACACGAGCCAATCTGGATTATGCTTGGTTTGGCCGGGTGCCTGTTGCATGTGTGGAATCACGGTCTGTTTAAATCACTCCTGTTTCTTTCTGCGGGCAGCGCCATTCACGCCGGTGGCACGCGAGACATGGATAAACTTGGCGGCCTGTCACGCGCCATGCCGGTTACGGCCGCTCTGTTTTTAACGGGCGCATGCGCGATATGCGGGTTTCCGCCGCTGAATGGTTTTATAAGTGAATTATTTATATATCTTGGTCTATTTAGCACCCTGCGAACAATGCCTTTATTGGCCACCGGTGCGGTGATTCTGGCCATGGCCGGTGCTTTGGCGGCGGCCTGCTTTACCAAGGCTTTTGGTACGGTTTTTCTGGGTGTGCGACGGCACCTCGGCAGGAAATTGCACGAGGCCGGCTCAGGCATGTGGGTTCCCATGTTGATTCTGGCTCTGGCCTGCCTGCTGATTGGTCTGTTTCCCATTGCCCTTTCCGGAATTTTGGAACGAACCGCCCGTGCATTGCATCCGTATGTAATGCAAAATCAGCAGGCAACCGTTGCTTTTGCACGATCCTATGTTAAGTCAGCCGCAACCACCGCTTCAACGAGTCATTTTCTCCGACCGCTGTCGGAATTGCCCCAACTCGGCACACTGGTTCCATTTGGCGCACTGAGCGCCATGGGGCTGGTGCTTCTGGCGATGCTGCCACTGGCGTTACTCTTAAAACAACGCGCTGATAAAGTGCGAAAGGGTTTGACCTGGGACTGCGGTTATGCCCAGCCTTCGCCACGCATGCAATACACAGCCGCCTCTCTCGGACGGTTTCTTTTGCGTTCGATGGGACCTCTTTCCAGTGTGCGACCCGTGGCGGAAAACGCCATGAAAAAATTCGCCTGGCTTCCCGCCAAACGGGTATTTCACACCCACGCGGATGACCCGGTTCTCAAGACTGTTCTGACACCGTTATGGCAAACCATCCGAAGGCTTATGGGCACCGGAAAACGGTTGCAGCAGGGGAGCGTACAAAGTTACCTGCTTTACATGCTTGTTGCATTGGTGGGATTGCTGGCATTGACTTTGCCGGTCGAATTTCTATTTAAGGCTCTGTTTTGAGGCGCGGGCGGAAAGCCCCCATGAGTGTACCTGCAATTATGATTATATTTAGTCTCATATTTTCAATCGTTCTCATCGCGTGCAGCGGCCTGCCCGCATTGCTGTATCGCAGGCGGTCAGGCCACGGCCAGATTCTAAGCACCACACTGCTGGCTACAGGGTGCGCTATCGGCATTGGCACTCTGGCCGCCTATGGAATTTATGGGGCAAAAGCATATATTTACATACCGCCATGGTCAACGCCACTGGGCCGATTGCCAATTAAACTCGACGCCCTTGCGGCGTTGTTTTTGGTGCCCATTTTCAGCATCTCCGCGTTGGGGTCCATTTACGGCCTCGGCTACTGGCCACAGCGTCATAATCCCGCCAACGGTCGCCGACTCGGACTTTTCTGGGGCTGGATGACCGCGGGCATGGCGTTGGTGGTTCTGGCCGGGCAAATGCTGGTCTTCCTTTCGGGATGGGAACTCATGGCCTTGTCAGGCTATTTTCTTTTAACAACCGAGGACTCCGATCCCGCGGCCCGCCATGCCGGATGGGTTTATTTTATTGCCACCCATATTGCCACACTCTTTCTGATCGCCTTTTTTATTCTACTGGGCATGGCGCATAGATCGCTGAATTTATGGCCGGTTGATATGCCCGGCGGACAGGGCAATCTTCCCGCAGCTCTTTTCATTCTTGGACTGATTGGTTTTGGCCTTAAGGCGGGCCTGGTTCCATTGCATATCTGGTTGCCTGGTGCGCACGCCAATGCGCCAAGCCATGTTTCTGCGTTATTTTCCGGCGTTATGCTTACCATGGGAATTTATGGGCTGGTGCGAATTGCGGGTCTGTTTGCCCAGCCGCCTCTATGGTGGGGTATAACATTTTTGTTGGTGGGAATAGTCTCGGCTTTTTTGGGAATTGTCTGGGCGGCTGCGCAACAGGACTTCAAGAAAATGATGGCTTTCAGCAGTATAGAAAACATGGGCATTGTTACCGTGGGGCTGGGCGTGGCGGCACTGGGTGTTTCGCTGCATCACCCGATTCTGGTAACGCTTGGACTATCAGGTGCCCTGCTGCACATGCTTAACCATAGCCTGTTTAAGCCGCTCTTGTTCATGGGGGCGGGTGGCATTATTCATGCCACACACCATCGCACCATGGATTCGCTGGGTGGCCTGGCCAAACCCATGCCCCGCACCTTTGCGCTCATGCTGCTGGGAGTTATGGCCATCACAGGCCTGCCTCCACTCAATGGCTTTGTAAGTGAATGGATCATTTACATGGGGCTGCTTGGCACCGCCATGGAAAAATCCACTCTCGCCCTGATCGCAATTATCGCGGTGTTACTGGCCATGACCGGGGCATTGGCACTGGCCGCCTTCACGACCTGGCTTTCCACGTGCTTTTCCGGCAGACCGCGTTCGGCGGCAACAGCCAAAGCACATGATCCATCAAGATTCATGCTTGTTCCAATGGGAATTCTGGCGGGATTGTGTCTGCTTATCGGAATCATGCCGGTACTCATCGCACCGGCACTTGGTTCCGCTCTGGCCGCTTGGAGACCGGATATTCATTTACCTGCCATTGCAACCCTGGTCCCGCTTCGCTACTTCACACTGCCCGCGCTGCTGCTGGCCGTGGTCGGCCTGATGGTGTGGGTTGCTTGCGGCCCCTTGCGCCGGTTGACGGATAAACGCACAACCGTATCCGGTACCGGTACATGGGACTGCGGCTATGCCTTCCCCACCGGTCGCATGGCTTATTCGGGCGCGTCACTGCTGCAAATCAGCACGCACTTTTTTCGAGGAATTATCTGGCCACAGCGGCAAACGCCGGATATTCGCGGGCTTTTTCCTGCAGCAGAGCGTTTTGAGCGCACCACGCCCGATCCGCTGCTCGATCGGATTATTGAGCCAGCGGCGGATCGCGCGCAACGCCTGGCGGTCGCGGTGCGCGTTGTGCAGAGTGGAAATGTTCAGATATATATATTATACATATTTGTTATTCTGCTGACACTGCTGGCGTGTATTGTTTTTGTCCGATAATTTTCACGGATTTTCTGTTATGTTAAACCGACTGCTGACCATCGCTCTGGAACTTCTGGTGCTGATCCTCGCGCCGCCGCTCCTGCCCGGCATCATCAACAAAACCAAGGCCTGGTTCGCCGGGCGCAACGGACCGCCGGTGTTACAGGTTTATTACGATCTTCGACGGCTCTGGGGCAAGGGAATGGTCATCAGCAATACCACTACGTGGTTGTTCGTGACCGCTCCCTGGATGGCGCTGGGGGCAATTTTGCTGGCCGGTTTGATGGTGCCCCTGTGGCCAACCGCCGCACCCGTGAATTTCACCGGCGATCTGATTCTGTTTGTCTATCTGTTGGCGCTTGCCCGCTTTTTTACCACCCTGGCCGCCCTGGACACCGGATCATCCTTTGAGGGAATGGGTGTGGCGCGGGAAATTGCGTTCGCGGTTTTTTCCGAGCCGGCCCTGTTTCTTGTGCTTCTGGTTCTGGTCAAAATTGTGGGTTCAGGCGGGGAAACCGGGCCTGCGGGCCTGCTGACACAACTCAACCTTTCCAGCCTTCTTTTTCCCGCGGGTCATGGGTTCATCTCCTCACGGGCCATGGCGTCGCTGGTGCTTGCCGCCATGGGGCTGTTTGTGATATTGCTTGCGGAATGCAGCCGCATTCCCGTTGATGACCCCAACACCCATCTGGAACTGACCATGATTCATGAGGTCATGATTCTGGACAACAGCGGGCCGCTTCTGGCCGCACAGATATATGCCACATGCGTCAAAATGCTGATCATCGCCACCATTCTCATTCATATTCTTGTACCGCTGGATCGTGGCCTCAACGGGCAATACATGAATCTATGGATCATTATGCTCTGCGGGCTGCCCATCATCGCGGTGGTTGTTGGTATTGTGGAATCCATGATGGCTCGCCTGCGCATGAAATTGGTCCCCACACTGCTGGTGGGGGCCTGCCTGCTGGGCGCATTTGGTTTTCTTCTGTTGATCGGTTAAGGCCGGGGATATTAATATGATAATACTTAACGCGGTTCTGGTTCTGGTAATTATGATGAATCTCTATGCTCTGGGGGCCGGGCGCATGAGTTCGCTGGTCCGCGCCGCGGCTCTACAGGGAGTGCTGCTTGGCCTGCTGCCGGTTCTGGCGCTCAATGACCGTGGCGGCGTGCCGCTTCTGATGGCCGGAATTACCGTGGCCGTCAAGGGGCTTTTCATACCATACATGTT
>JAJYPG010000191.1 GCA_021795535.1 Planctomycetota bacterium | reverse complement strand
TTCCGATCTTCAGGTTGTTAAATTCCGCCGTAACAATGGCATACTTCTGTCCGGGCAGAACCTTCAGAGAACCACGAATTTCGTTGATCATCCAGCTATTCTCCATAAACGAAGTTACCGGCAAGTGTAACGAACCGGCTCCGTACAATCCAATGGCGGGCGGGCCTTGCCGTCGACCACGCAGGGGGCAGCGGCATAGGGTGAACGCCTATGAGATTTATTATACAAGCCGCGGGTCCTTTTGCGATATCGAATCATCGGTTATTCGCAAAAGGGGCGTGGCTTCACATGAATATACTTATCTTTTTATTTTAATCATTTATCATCAATGGCGAAGCGGAGTATATTACGCTCCGCATGAAGAGTAATGAGGAACGTGTGAGATTCATGGGTTGTAAAAAATGGATGTCACTGTTGCCTGTGCGCGAACGATCATGCGCGCCGTGCGTATATCCTGTTGAAAGAAGGCGGGATTTGCTATTTGCCGGAAACGCCGCCTCCTGGGAGGCCATCCGGATATGGCGGCACTTGCGGGTTTTTCGCGGGAACCAACTGTTTTGAGTATAATAAAGACCCTTGGAGTGTTTGTGGAGTATATTTATGGCCAAAGCCAATGTTGATCCTGAGGAACTTCGGCGTTTTGCGCAGGACCTGAATCGTTTCAACAATGATTTACAGGGGCTTATGGCCGGTCTGTACGGGAGGTTGCGCGGGCTTGAGGCGAGCTGGCAGGACCAGGAACAGCGCAAGTTCATGGAAGCTTTTGAGCAGGCCATGAAAACCATCTCTACGTTTCTACAGGATTCCCACCAGCACGCGCAGGTGCTGGGGAAGAAGGCGAAGCTGATAGAGGAATATCTCAAACAGCGGTGATTGACAAGTGGTGGATTGAGCGACGTGAACAGGATTATCCGGTGGGCGTCAGTGAGGTATTGGAGTAACTATGTCAGAAGGCGCGCGGATTGACGATATTGACGCAATCAAGACGTTTCGCGTCTATCTGGCTAAATTTGGCGAGGCCGCCAACATGTCGCTGGACGATGCACAGTCGGAAATAAACCGCACCTTAACCTGGCTGGAGGGTGAGCAAACATCTTATTGGAATGCGCAGATCCGAAAGCGCCAGGAACAGTTGGCCAAGGCTCAACAGATCTTACGCGATAAAACAACTTTTAAAGATGTCAGTGGTCGGCCCCCCTCCGCGGTGGAGGAACACAAGGCTGTGGTGGTGGCCAAAAAGAACCTGGCAGAGACGGAACAGAAACTTGCCAACACCAAAGGTTGGTGTCGAAGGTTTCCCAAAGAGGTCGCGATGTACCATGGGGGGGTTAAGCCTTTCGCCAACACACTCGCTGGCGGCGTTCCGGCGGCATTGGCGCAGCTTACCAATTCGCTGCATTGGCTGGACCAGTATACTGCCGTACCTGTTGATGCCGCGTCAGTTGCGGCGGCCAGTCCCCCCGCTGGCGGTGGTGGACGGCTGGATGGTGCCACTATGTCACGTGGGCATCCCGCGGATGGAGCGCCGCCCAAAGAAAAGACCGTGGCGGATGCTTTGGCCGCGGCGTTGCGTGCGGCCATACCGTCCAATGACATTCTGGTTGCTGCAAATTCTCTCTCCGCGGGAGAAATTGTTTTGTCCGGCGGAGTTTTAAGTGAGGCGGATCTTGCCCAGATGGCGGCGGCGGGGGTATCGTCGGTCCCCGCGCAGCCGACAGACAGAGTGATTTTTGCGTCCGAGTTCCCGGCGGACGGACAATGGCTTGTGGCTCGAATCCGGACGGACGGTTGGTATATTGGGCCGTTCGATGGACCACCGCCGAGAGCATACAATGCGGTGACGGTGGAGCAGTTGCTGGTGGCGCGGCCGGATATGGGTAACGTATTGGGTTTGCCACCGGGTGGTATGGCGGTCTTCGGGCCGGAAGGGATGGCCGCAATTTTTTCTGCGGACAATGCGCGAATATGGTCGCGAAACTGAAACTTTCGGGAGCGTAATGCGATGGGTGTATATGAAGGCCAGGCACGGATCAACAAACTGGTAAAGGATTTGGATGGCCGGTGGCATGAGATACGACTGGTCTGGAACGACCCGAACAGCCACGCGTTGGAGGAGCGTTTCATTCGTCCGGTAATGGAAGATGCCCGAAACGCATTGGCTGCGATGGACCACCTGAAACAGATATTAAACCAGATTAAGCGCGATTGCGGATAAGAGGATCATGACGCAACAAGCAGATGAACCAACATTGGCAAACGGTTCCTGGCAAAGCACTCCGGAGACGAAGTCTTGTGCTACGGTGAATGATTCTGTGACGGGTTGCGACCCGCAGCGGGTGGGCTTGCGCGCGTTGATGGTTCTGGTCCAGGAGTGTTCCGCCATGGAACCGCGGATAGAGGGCCAATACCGCACAATTTCCAGCCATACCGATGAAAAAGAGCAACAATCGCTTGCGACTCTGGAAAACAGCCTGCGACATGCCATGCAGCAAATTGCGCAGGAATTTCAGCGCCGCAATGAACAAATTGATGCCCGGCTCGCAGGCGAATCTCGGGATGTCGTCACGGAAACCGCCAATGCCCAAAAGCGGGCCAACAAGGAATACCAGAGTGTTCAGGAATCGCTGAAAAAGAAATTGGCGGAGGTGGTCTGGCTGGCGGACATTGAACTGGAGGCCGAGCAAAACCGCCAGCGTGTGGCATTGCAGGAATCTGAAGCGGCCAATGCGGCAAAAATGGCCGGCAAACGCGATCGTTGTTTTGCCCTGCTGCGTAAGTATGGGCATTCCCTGGAACAGGAAACCGCGCTGGCGGGCGAGGTGCCAAAACTACCGGAAAGTCCGCAGAAAACATCTCCTGACCGGCAGATTTTGCAAGCGCAATATGACCGGTGTGTGGTGGATGTTGACCGGTGCCTGGAAGTGCTGGACCAGATTGGTCTGGCGCGGTTTTTTGCCGGTGTCGGGCCTTATCTGTTGTTTGCGGTGGTAGTGCTGTTGGTGGCCGGGTTTTCACAACTCTTGCCGGGCGAGGCGCTGCCGAACTGGAATTTATTGGGCATCTGCGGCGGCGGTGCCGTGCTGGTGATGAGCGTCTTGATGCTCACTTTACGCTGGATGGCCCGCAAGGCTGTGCGGCAATCTTATTTGCCGTTGCACAATGCGTTGTTTTACGCCGAATCCACTGGCAGGGAACTTTCCGCAGCCACCAGGGCCTGGCACGATTCAATTGTGTCCCAGGCACGTGCGAAACATAAGGCCGAAATACAGCTCCAGCGGGAAAAAGAGTCCCCGATTCAGGAAAAAGCCAAAGCCAGCCGTGACACAACATTGGCCGCCATTTCCGGAGAAGGCAATGCGAAGTTGGATCGTCTGACGCAGCAGCATGCAGCTGAACAGCAACAAATTGTGCAGTGGCGCGACGGTCGTTTGGCGGAAATACAGCAAAAATATCAGCATGAGCTGGGAAAAATAACCCAAACCGCGGCGCGGACTCGCAGCGAGGCCACCGCCGACCACACCAAGGCCCGTGCAGAATTGGAACAAAAATGGGCGTTGGGTCTAGACCGGATTAAAGCTCCCATAGGCGAACATGCGGCAGACGGAGCAACTGGTTTATGCGGGAGCGCGGAATGGATAGCTCCGTCGGCATTTCCCGCATCCGTGCGTTTTGGTGCATTGGAAGTGGATGTACAGCGATTGGTGCGGGATGCGGCACCGGATGGTCCATTCACGCTGCCTGTCCCGCCCCCCTTTGCGGTGCCGGCTTTGCTGGAGTTTCCGCGGCGCGGTTCTCTTTTAATTCATGCCGACCGCGCCGGTCGTCCGCGAGCGCTGGCGGCGTTGCAGGCGTTGATGACACGCCTGCTCACGGCGGTTCCGCCCGGTCGCGCTCGCTTCACCCTTATTGATCCGGTTGGACTGGGGCAAAACTTTGCGGGCTTCATGCATCTGACCGATTACGATGAAGCGCTGGTGAATGGTCGTATCTGGACCAGCCCGGAACAGATAGACCAGCGCCTGACGGACCTGACTGAACACATGGAAACCGTCATTCAGAAATACCTGCGCAATGAATACGAAACCATTGACGATTACAACCGGCAGGCCGGCGATCTTGCCGAGCCGTACCGCTTTCTGGTGATTGCGGATTTGCCGACGGGTTTTTCCGATGAATCGCTCAATCGCCTGAGCAGTATCGCCACAACCGGGGCGCGCTGTGGCGTTTACACTCTGATTTTCCGCGATACGCGCGTCACGGTACCGTCAGGCACACATCTTGATGACCTGGAAGCGCACAGTATAAATCTGTTCTTTAAGTATGACTGTTTTGTATGGCGGGATGACGTTTTCAGTCAATTCCCGCTATTGCTTGATGCCGCTCCCGATGAGGATGAACTGACCAAAATTCTTCATCTGGTTGGCGACAAGGCGCGGCTGGCCAAAC
>JAJYPG010000190.1 GCA_021795535.1 Planctomycetota bacterium | reverse complement strand
ATTATACAGCGGCAAAACGCAGGTGGAGCAGGAACTCTATGATCCGGTCAAGCCCAAGGCCGGACTGCAACGGCTTGTCAGCAAGCTCAAGCTTGGCGCTCAGGTGGAGCGCGTGGAACTTAAGTATATTCACTGGCCAAGCGCGGTCAACGCCGCTTTTTCCGCTGTGCTCAATGCCCGACAGCAGAAAAATCAGGAGCACCAGGATGCCAAAAAGCAGTTCAATCAACTTGTGATTCTCGCCAGGGCGCAGGCCCAGACCATTTTGAATCAAGCTCAGGCGAAAGCCGCCAGCACCGTTGATGAGGCTCAGGGTGAAGCCAATGCCTTCAGCCAGGTTTTTGCGCAATATCAGCAGAATCCACGGGTTATTACGCTCAAACTTTTAAACGATACCTTAAGCAGTGTAATGAACAACGTGGGACGGGTATTTTTCGTGCAGCCGCACCAGCAGATTATTCTGTCCATGCCGCCGCCGCCGAAAAAGGTTAATAGTCAGTCAGCGCGGTAAGTTCGTGGCAGGCGTCCCCCTTTGCGGGGCTTATTTTGGAGTTATGGATGGTTGCGGACAGCCAGGCAATTCAAACAAGGCAGCTCTCAAAGGTTTACCCCGGCTTTTTCAAAAGCCAGCAGGTGCCCGCTCTCACGGAGCTGAATCTGCGCGTGGATCAGGGCCAGATCTTCGGCTTATTGGGGCCTAACGGAAGCGGCAAAACCACCACGATTAAATTGTTGCTCGGATTGATCAATCCAACCTCCGGCGATGCCCTGGTCATGGGGCAACCCGCCGGCGATCAGGAAACGCGGCGGCGTATCGGGTATCTGCCGGAAGAAAGCTATTTGTATCGCTTCCTTAACGCCCGTCAGACGTTGGATTTTTACGCCCGCCTGTTCAACATGAATCGCGCCCAGCGCCGACGCGCGGTGGATTATTATCTTGATTTTGTCGGTTTGGATCCCAGTGTTCGGGGGCGGAGAATCGGTACGTATTCCAAGGGACAGACCCGCCGTGTGGCTTTAGCGCAGGCGCTGTTGAACAATCCTGATTTGATTATTATGGATGAGCCGACATCGGGGTTGGACCCGGTTGGTATGCTGGAAATAAAAAACATGATCATGCGGCTGAAGGAGGCGGGAAAAACCGTTCTGCTTTCAAGCCACCAGTTGGCGGATGTTGAGGATGTCTGCGATCGGCTGGTGATTTTATACCGCGGACGCATTGAACTGGAAGGCGCCTTACGCGACCTGCTGGAGAAAAAGGACGTCTTCCAGCTTTCCGCACGCAACGTGTCCGATGCGCTGCAGGCTAAACTCACCCAAATGGCCGAGCAGGAAGGCGCCACCGAACTTCGCACAGGTCGTGCGCGGGTGCGATTGGAAGATTTATTCAAAGAGCTTGTGGCGCGCAAACGCAGTGGAGAACCTCGGTAAAACCGTTTGGCTTGTCCGTGGCTTACCGCAGTAGTCAGGAATGAAGTATTCGCATGTTTGAATTATTACGACAGCTAGGCCCAAGACTTGCCGGAGCGGGAATCGCTTTAGGAACGGTTTATCATCCGCCGTCGCAGCACCACTATGTCAGCATTTTTGCGGATGTGGTTATTGTGCTGTTGATTCTGGCGTTCGTGCTGACGGCTTTTCGGGATATTGCCCGGATGGGACGCGGTTTATCGCGGGCCTGGGCCATCGGCCGTGTGACGATTTCAGAAGCCTGGAATGCCCGCATGTGGGCGGTGCCGCTGGTATGGTTCGCTGTTTGCGTGCTGCTGGGGGTGCTGATTGTCCGCGGCTATGAGCCATCGGGCGTGGTCCGCGTTTACATGACCATTTTTCTCCGGGCGCAGGCACTTATTTTACTGGTTTATCTTGGAATTTTGGCCTGCGTAACGCTTCCGCGTGAACGGGAACGTCACACGCTGATCACCACCGGCAGTAAGCCGATTTCCCGGTTGGAATTGCTGCTGGGTAAAGTGATCGGCCTATCAGCCGCCGGCGCTGTCATGCTGCTGATTATGATGGTTCTCACCTGGGGTTACATGAAAGTGGTGGATTTCAAAATCCGCCGTGATGCGCAAGTGCTCTATGCCATGCAGAAGAAAAGCTATGATAACGTTCTGCGCCGTATGCCGCCGGATACCGGCGTGAAATACCTCGCCAGGCACGGCGTGCTTCAGGCACAGAATTATGTCTCCGGCAAATTGAGCATCGCCGGCTACATTAACTACCAGACCAATCCTCCCAGCCGCCTGCTGAAAGGTGGAAGTTCCGAAAACCTCTACTTTGAATTTCCGTCGCTGCCGGCCACCGCGTATTACCGGCCCATGTTTGAGTTCCAGTTTGCGGTAGTTCATGCCCTGCCTTCCACCAAGCCGGTAACTATTGATGTTACGTTGATGCAGCGCAGCAACCCCATGAATACCCAGGAAGCGACACTGACACTTAATGCCGCGGGGCAGGTTTTCTGGATCCCGAAAAATCCAACGGCATTTTTCAGTTATGTTAATCCTCAGACCGGCCAAATTTATAATCCCGGTCCGGTGGTTGTCAAAGTAACCTGTCCGGACTTCGGTGTGTACCTTGAAATCGGTAATGGCTTACGACCGCCCAACCAGACCAGTTGCATGGCCGTGAGTTTAGACACCAGCCGCACGCCGCACCATTCCGGTATGCTGGCGCCCAAAGCCAATCCGGTGATTACCGGATTCAAAAATAACGGCAAGCAGGAAATCGTCGGTCCCAGCATCCGGCATCCGCAGATTAAACCCGAAGTGGCCTCCTGGGATTTCCCGAACGTTGACCAGCGGCAAATCCCGATTGGTCCGCATGGGAATTTTACCGTTCACATGGTTATCAGTGTGGATAAACAATCCAATGAAGATCGGGCGCCCGTGGCGCAGATTGTGGCGTACAATACCAGCACACCACGCAATCGTACGATTCAATCGGTTTATGTCAACGAAAAACGCATCACTACCATCAAGCTGCCGTCCACGCTGCTTGAGGCCGGCGATCTGATTATCAACCTGCGCAGTGAAGTGCCCGGCCACTGGTTTAAGGTTAAAGATAATTCCATGATCATCATGCAGCCGCCCTCAAGTTTTATATGGAATTTATTTAAAAGCGAAGCGATAATTTTCTGTGAAATCGTGCTGATTATCAGCATCGGCGTGACAGCCAGCACGGCATTGGGCTGGCCTGTCGCCATGCTCACGGCCATGGTGGCGTACATACTGGGCAATTTGTTCCATTTCGTACAGAGTCTGTTTCAGTCCGGCGGCCTGCAACTCTTTGATTATGTCCAGGATAATCGGATGAAACACATCTGGTATTATCAGATTGGATCATTTATTACCAATGTCATGGTGCGTATGTTGTGGGTGACTGTGCATCTGATGCCGGATTTCACACGGTATGATCCGCTGTACTTTATTGTTCGATCAAAGGATATGCCTTTTGGAATTGTGCTCATGGACATCATCTGGACGCTGGGGTGTATTTTGCCGACGCTGGCCATCGGTTATCTGCTGCTGCGAAAACAGGAGTTGGCATAATGTCACCAAGCACTCCCCTGCCTGAACCGATTCGTCCGGCGGTAAGCTCCGGCAAACGCATGGGGCGCATGCGAAGTGAAGCACGGCGCGACCAGGTGATTTGCGCGGCCATCGCCGTTATTCTCCTGGCCGGTATATTCCTGATCCAGGCGCCCCTGCGTTCCCACCGCGCCAAGCTGGTCACCAACCATAATAAAAGCGTCGGCGATCTGATTATGACATTCCCGCGTCTGACCCTCGGCGGATTCCGCGGGATTCTGGCGATGGTGCTGTGGGAAAACGCGGAAAATGACAAAAATAATCATGACTGGGTGCCGCTGGAAACAGATTACAACGCCATTGCGGCTCTGGAACCCTATTTCGGTTCGGCGTATATATTTAACGCGTGGAATATGTCGTATAATTTATCCGCCCAATTCCATGATATGAACACCAAGTACAAATGGGTTCTCGATGGATTAATATATCTATATAAAGGCGAACATTACGTTCCCAATAACGCCAATATGATCATGAATGAGGCGAATGACTTTTTCCTGAAGCTGGGCACCAGCTTTGAGCGTCGCTATTACACCGCCCGCTGGCGCTATGATCTGGCGCACCTTTACCGGTATCAGCCGGGAAAGGTCAGCAGCCAGTTGAGCACGCTGGCGGAGGTGTATTACATTGTTCATCAGCCGCAATTTCATATCAAACTATTGCCGTCGCGTTCGGGTAAAGGGCCGATAGGCCACGGTGTGGAAGTGGACGGCGTGCATTATCGCTATGGATTAAGCGTTTTCTATTTTGCCTATCAGGAATATCAGCGGGCGCTGCACACGGTTCCAGGACCTACGGACATGGGCCGGCAGGTGCTGGATTCCTGGCCTCCAATGACCCTGCGCTGTTGGTGCCGCG